>JAQSYS010000256.1 GCA_029256005.1 Sedimentibacter sp. | reverse complement strand
TTTTCAACCTGAGTTTCGCAAGGAATGCTGGCTTCCGGTTTTAAAAAATGAAATTCCATTAAAAGCTCACGTACACAGAACAGATGATATTTTGACTGCAATTCGCATAGCAAAGGAATACAATCTTAACATTACACTGGATCATTGTACAGAGGGACACCTAATTGCAGATGAAATTAAAAAATCAGGTTTTCCGGCAATAATAGGACCATCTCTTGCATCAAGAAATAAAATTGAAGTTCAAAATATGGATTTTAAAACTGCGGGAGTTTTGTGCAAGGCAGGTGTAAAGGTTGCTATAACAACAGACCACCCTGTGGTACGAATTCAATATCTTCCCATATGTGCAGGTTTTGCAGCAAAAGAAGGATTAGGAGTAGAAGAAGGTTTAAAAGCCATCACTATTAATGCAGCAGAAATTTGTAATGTCTCAGATAGAGTTGGGAGCTTAGAAGAGGGAAAGGATGCTGACATTGCAATTTTTGACGGGAATCCTATGGAAATTTTCACTAATACAATGTACACAATTATAGATGGTGAAATAGTGTATAATCGTAAAACTGATATGGAAAGATAATAATAAAGCACTTAATATTTTAAAAATATTAAGTGCTAATTTCTTTTTCCTCTAAAATGAGATATCATTTTTAAGAAATCTATTCTATTTTACATCCAACATCCTCGATGCATTGTCTGATTAGAGATATATCAGTAGCGTCATCATAACCAACCTCTATTGAACCTCTACCCATATCTATGTTAACCATACTGACACCTTCAATATCATTCAAAACATTTTTCAATTGGGTCTTCATATTATTATTTTGAAGTCTTGATACTGTGTAATGTACTTTGTTCATAAACACACTTCCTTATATAAATTTATATAAGTTATTATTGGATATTATTTAAGTTTTTATTTTAGCAAATTATATATTTAATGTAATAATTTAAATCCATTAATTATTTTTGGCTAGAATTCCTTCTTCAATCAAGCTTATTTCAAGAGCTAGTACAATTTTTTCATCATAAAGTGTACCAATATGTCTTTTCAATTCTTCCATTGCTGATTCGGGTGTTGAGGCATTGCGATATGCTCTGTTTGATGTCATAGCATCATAAGAATCTGCTACTGCTATTATCTTTGCTTCAATTCTTGTTTCATCGCCCTTTAATCCCTTAGGGTAACCTGAACCATTCAATCTTTCATGGTGTTGTTCTACAATCATAGCAATATCATCAACAAATTTACCTTGTAATATTTCAGAACTGTATGTGCTGTGTTTTTTGATGTAATTGAATTCTTCGTCACTGAGAGATGAAGTCTTGTTCAAAATTTCATCCGGAATAAAGCACTTTCCTACATCATGAAAAAGTGATGCTAAAGCTATATTATAATTAATATCACCAGAAAGACCAAGCTTGCTAGAAATTTTAACCGAATAATCCTGAACTCTATTACCGTGATTATATGTATACACATCTTTTTGTTCTGATTTATCTAACAAATTTCTAAGTTCATCTGTATACGTGTATAATAAGCTATAGACCGGCTGAGATGTTACATACAGCATTTTTGTATCAGCCAATGTTCTGAAGGAAACAGTTTCTTTTATATTATTAACATAAAAATAATCACCTTTTTTCATTTTTACAGATTTATCATCATCATTAATGATTATTTCGCCTTCTAATATATAATAAAATTCCATTAAATCAGCATTGTTACCAGGTGTAATGCTATTTGGACGCTCAGCTTTAAATTCATATAACATTATTTCAAAATCATCTTTTCTCGCAAGAAGGCTAAGTATTGAAGTCCCTTTAACCTGATCTATATATTTATCATCCTTACAAATAAATAATCCTTCCATTAATTCACTCCTTAAGTAAAATAGTTTATTATATATCATAAGTACAATGCCAATTGTTTTGCTCAAAATTAATGCAATAAACACATCAGGGACAAGACATAGTCTTTGATTCATTGATAGTATTATTATACCATATTATTATAATAAAGAAATATTAAATATAGTAAAAACTATAATTATTATTGTAATTTATAAATGATAATAAAATTAACAAAAAAAATAGGGGGGAAAATTCCCCCGCTATTCGATATTATTAGTGTGCATAGCATGGATCAACTAATATTGTTCTGTCGTATATCGTTACTTCTATATAAAACTTACTGACTTCTACTCCTTCTGCAGCAGCAGCTTCAATTAACTTTTCAACCTTTTCTTCTGTCTTTTCAAGTAGATTTTCAATTATTTTGTCAATTATTTCATCTAGATTATCGCTTTTATTTTCTTTCAAAACTTGCTTTTCTGCTTGCTTTACAGCCTTTTCAATGGACTTATAAACATATTCATTTGTTTTATCAACTTTTTTCAAAATTTCCTGACTAGCTGCTTCAGTTGAAGTTTCATTTGCAAATGCAACGGGTCCAAATAATGTTAATAAACTAATCATAATAAGAGTTACGGATATTACTTTTCTTAATCCTTTGTACATTCCTTTTACCTCCATGATTCTTCAACCCATTTGTTTGAAAGATATAAAAAAACTCCCTTTCGGTAACTGGCTGCCATATTAAAGGCCCTGTAGCTTTGCGTCACTAACTTTCATTAGTTTTGCTATTATCGGTTGAAGGTAATTTATTTTCTTTAATAATAACACAATGTAAAAAAAAATTCAAACATTATTTGGAAGATAATTTAAAAAATAACAAAAATAACTCACAATTTTACCAGTGAGTTATTTTTGTTCACTATTTTTATTCTATAGCTGCAGCTGATTGAGTTTTTCCATTCGCTAGCACAAAGAAATTATTAAAAGCTCCGACTACTTTATAATTATAATCATTGCTTTTTATAGTATACATACTGTAAATTTTATAATCATCCCTTATCACTGTATTGTCTGCAACAAAATCTGATACCAGTCCTACAACTGATTTTTCAAGTTTATTTGAAACCTCAACATCCTCATAATTTTGAGTCTTGTACCATTCTTTGTAATCCTCATAGGTTGGATTAGTAGCAAAACCAATCAGTGATACTAATAATACTAAAACAACTAACATAACTAGTCCTTTCATAAAAAATCCTCCTTTTTACTTATTGTTACTAAATAATCCCAAATTATTCATAATTATCAAAAAAGAGCAGATAACTAATTTTTATTAAGAGGAATTAATTCTTTAAGTAAATTAGAGGAAGCTGAAAAACATATAATTACAAATAATTATGCTTTTATAGCCCAACGCAACTTAGCAGAACGAGCACGTGGATTGGAATTGCATTCTTCTGCTGACGGACGGATAACATTGTCAGCTATTTCACTATAGATGCCTTCACGAAAATAGTGTTGAAAAGACTTTTTAACTAGACGATCTTCTCCTGAATGAAAAGAAAGTATAGCTACACGCCCACCCTCGGCAAGGGTAGAAGGAAGTTTTTCCAAAAACTCATACAATACTTCAAATTCACTATTGACATCAATTCGTAAAGCTTGAAAAGTTCTTTGACATGTCTTT
>JAQSYS010000255.1 GCA_029256005.1 Sedimentibacter sp. | reverse complement strand
AACTCAACGGCGCTCATGGCTCTATAATTGTCCGGAGTTAGGGTGTACACTTTTTTGCAAAGTGGTATTAGGTAATCAAGTACTGTTTCAGGGTTTTTATCTTTTAACATACCATAAAACAAAATTATTTTTTTATCTTTGAAGTTTCCTTTTATAGCTTTAGAAAAATGCTCAATTCCATTCTGATTGTGTCCGCCGTCTAATATTATTACTGGCTCTTTGTTAATTACCTCAAATCTTCCTGCATAAATGCAATTTGCAAAGCCATTTATAATACTTTCTTCTGTAATATTCAGTCCTAAATTTTTAAGCACTTCCAGTGCCAGTAGTGCAGTTGTTGCGTTGTAAAGTTGATGCGTTCCTAGAAAATTAATTTTTAATTCAGGAAGATTAAATACATCTTTTTTTAAATATTCAACTATTTGCCCATCTAAATCACTACTTATGAGCCTGATGTTACCAGCATCAGCTTCGAATGCAGCTGAATTTTTTAAGATTGCTTCCTTTTTAATTACATTTTTAATAATATCATTTTGTGGATAAATTACAACATTTGAATTTTCCTTGATGATGCCTGCCTTTTCCCAAGCAATTTGTTCCACAGTATCTCCAATAAATTCTGTATGATCAAAGCCAATGGTTGTTATTATTGATACAAGGCTGTTATCAATGACATTACTAGCATCATGCCTCCCACCCATTCCAACTTCTAAAACAAGAATGTCTATTTTCTGTTCTTCGAAATATTTAAATCCAATTGCAGTAATTATTTCAAATTCAGTCAGCTTATCATAGCCTTCGGTATACATTATTTCAATTTTTTCTTTTACTAGAGTTGCAATTCGTGCAAGTGAATCTCTATCAATTGGTACCTTGTTGATTTGAATTCTTTCTGTAAATTCTTCGAGATGAGGACTTATAAATAGTCCTGTCTTGTATCCGGAAGCCATCAATACATCATGAAGCATATTACATGTTGAACCCTTACCATTTGTTCCGGCTACATGTACAACTTTGTAGTTGTTTTGAGGGTTTCCAAGAAGTTCTGTTAAACGTCCGTTTCTCTGTAAGCCAAGTTTAGTTCCGTTGTTGTGAACTTCACGTATAAATTCAATTGACTGTTCATAATTCATAATTACACCCCTATTTAATTTTTAATTATGATTGACGTTTTGTTAGATAATTATATTATAGTATAAATAATATAATTATACAAAGCATTTCAAAGCTATTATTTTATAGAAATATATCAGTTTTGATAAATAAAGCAAGAATTTAATTATTATAAAAAAGAAATAAATATAATAAAATTAGGTAATTCTTGCAGTAATAAATGATTAATGATAGAATAAAAGTAAATAAATGGCAATGCGGACAGTTGTAATTTGCGAGCGTCTAAAAGTAAAAAGGTGAGGTGTGCTATGAATTTTAAAGAATCGGCTGAAAAGTACAATGATTTTATTATTGATCGAAGAAGGTTTTACCATTCTATTCCTGAAATAAGTTACCAAGAATATGAGACTACAAAAGAAATTGCAAATGACTTAAGCAAAATGGGAATTGAAATTCAAACATTTCAGGATTATACCGGCGTTATAGGAACAATAAAGGGAACACAACCCGGCAAAACAGTTATGCTCAGAGCGGATATCGATGCATTAAATATTGAAGAAAAGACAGGGCTTCCATTTGCATCAAAAAATGGTAAAATGCATGCCTGCGGTCATGATGCTCACATATCTATGCTGATGGGAGCAGCGAAAATGCTTTTGGAAGCGAAAAATGAACTGAAGGGTACTGTTAAGTTGTTGTTCCAAGGAGCGGAAGAATCCAGCCATGGTGCTGAGTACTATGTTAATAACGGAGTACTTGACGGAATAGATGCAATTTTTGGAATGCATATATGGGGTACTTTGGATGCTCCATTGATGAATTTGGAAGCAGGAAGCAGAATGGCTTCTGTAGATAACTTCAGACTTACAGTCAAAGGTGTGGCATCACATGGTTCAGCTCCGAATTTAGGAAAGGATGCAATTGTGGCTTCTGCAGCGATTATAATGAATATTCAAACTATTGTAAGCAGAAATAACAATCCATTAAATCCTCTGGTAGTATCTATCGGTACAATTAACGGAGGTCAGGCTTTTAATATAATTGCTAATAATGTAGTAATGGATGGTACTGTTAGATGTCATTCGCGTGAAGTCAGAGCAACAATAGAAAATCAGTTAAGAGATATAGTGGACAATACAGCAAAAACCTTTGGCTGTGAGGCTGAGCTTGACTACAACTATTACGCAGCTCCTATAATAAATGATAATGAAGATATAAATAAAATAGTAATAAATGCTGCGACAAAATTATATGGAGAGGAATGCCTGGCACCAATGCCGAAGCTTATGGGAGCGGAGGATTTTGCATACTTCATGGAAAAGGTACCTGGATTTTATGGCTTTATAGGAGCAAAAAACTCTGAAAAAGGAATTATATATTCTAACCACAATGATAAGTTTACTGTAGATGAGGAATCTCTTCATAGGGGGGCAGCATTATACGCCCAGTTTGCACATGACTTCCTTTTGGAAAAATCAAAATAATTTTTATACTAAGTTAAAAAATCGTATGATTATTTTATTATAAATATCTAGTATGAGTACAAATGTTAAATTCTTTCGAATATTGCATTTGTACTTATTTTTTGAATATTTTTAAGTATTGATTCATTTCTTCATCAGTAGCTAAAATAAAATTAATTTTGACTTTAAACAGCTTTTAGGGTAAAATTATATAATTAAATATGTACACAGAGGGAACAATGAACAGAAACTATAAAACTTCCAGTTTAACAGAATCAGCTATGATAACAGGCATACTTGTAGTAATAGCGTATTTGTCATCTTTCATTTCTATTTTAATGTTTTTTTATCCCACACCTGCAATTATACTTGCTAAAAGAAAGGGAATCAAATATGCAGCCTTGGCGCTTGTAGCCTCGGATATTATAGTAGGAATGCTTCTAGGTATTCAATCCGGAATGATATTCTTAATATTATATACGCCGCTTGCAGTTGCGCTTGCGTATGGAATATACAAAGACAAAGATGCAAACAAGACAATACTTATGGGAACTGCAGCATATCTAATTTCGTTCGTAGCTATGATTTTTTTGATGGATGCTTTTTTAGGCATAAATTTTGTTCAACAGTTAAAAGATATTTATACTGAAAGCTTTAGGATGTCAAAGGAAATGTTGTCAAACGTACCTTCGGGTATGAACAATGAAAGTGTTAACGAAATGATTAAAACTTTGGAAGAACTTGGTCCAATGATGGTTAACACAATTTCAACCATATTCCCTGCAATATTGATTGTTTCGTCTGTTGCTACATCATTCGTCAATTATATCATGAAGGGATTGCATATTTTTCATTTCCAAAAACATTTATGGTTGCTATGGCAGCAATGATGTTATTGTCTTTTTTGTTGGGTGCTTTAAATATCAGTGCAGGTATTATCCAAGCTAATTTGTTTATGATTCTATATGCAGCAATGTTTTTACAAGGTTTTGGCGTAGCCAAATTCTTTATTTCAAGAAGTCAAATGAGCATAGGCTTTAAAAGAATATCTTTGTTCTTGATATTGTTTATGGCATTGTTTACAAATTCAGGTCTTGCTCAGGTTATTGCAATAGTAGGACTCGCTGATTTAGCTATAGATATTAGAAAGATTAATAAGGCAGTATAACTCATTAATATGGAGGTAATGATTTGGATAATAAAACTACTCCTAAATTCTTAAATGATGACAGCTTGATATATTTGATTGTAATAATTAGCTTAATAGCTGTTTTGCTTTTGGAGCGTATGTATGTATATGCCGGAATCGCTAGCTTGGTTTTAATGAGTGTAGCGGCTTTTGCACTGCGAAGACATACTATAAGAGAAAAGGAACTTAAGAATTACTTGATAGATTATTCTAAAAACATAGAGAATCTGTCTGTTAATTCCTTTTATTATTCCCCAATGCCTATCAGTATAATTGGGCCTGAGGGAAAAATATTCTGGTTTAATAACAAGTTCAAGGAACTCGTTGGTGATGAAGTAGAAAGCATAAATAATATTGATGAATTCGTTCCCGGTTATCCAATAAAAACAATGGAACAAAACAAGGAAGGAACATTAAACAGCATTGAAGTTGCTGATTCCGGTAAGACCTTTAACATAATGTATTATGGACTTGAAGAGGGAAGATTCGGAGAAGGTATTTCTTATGTTTGTTATTGGAATGAAAATACAGCATTTGCAAATTTAAAAACAAAATATAATGATGAACGACCAGTAGCAATGCTTATACAAATAGATAATTACGATGAAATATCGGAGAAGCTTGATAAAGGCGAAAAATCTGCTATGACTGCAGAAGTAGAAAAGGTTCTTAACAAGTATGCTTCTGAAATGAATGGTTTTGTATTAAGATATGATACGTCTAAGTTCTTGATGATGATTGAAAATAAATTTTTAGAAACTTTAGAATCTAAAAAGTTTAGTATGCTTGAAGATGTAAAAACCCT
>JAQSYS010000254.1 GCA_029256005.1 Sedimentibacter sp. | reverse complement strand
TATCTTGACTGATATACATTAACTCCATCTAAATTGCTGTCAGGTCTTGCAAAATATACGTGTTCAAATATACATAATTTTTTCTGTGCATACTTTGTGCTTTTGATACTTTCCACTCCATCTTTATTAATAACAATTATTTCACCTGGCTCTACATCTCTGATAAATTCTCCGCCCATAGCGCTTATAGCACAGCTTTCAGAAGCAAGCAAGTACCCGTCTTGCCTTTTTCCAAGGCACAAAGGTCTTAATCCAAAGCAATCTCTAACACCTATTAATTCTTTGTCAGTCATGAAAACAAAGGCATAGGCGCCCTTTACTATTTCTGTAACATTTTTTATGGACCTTACAATATCTCCCTTATAATGTCTGGCAACCATATTAGCAACTACCTCAGAATCAGTAGATGTTTGAAATATTACTCCATCATCCTCAAGAATATTTCTCATTGATTCTGCATTTACTAAATTGCCGTTGTGCGCAAGTGCAATGGAGCCTAATTTATATCTTACAACCAGCGGTTGAGCATTTTGTATCTCACTTTCTCCTGTTGTGGAATATCTTACATGTCCTATCGCAATATTACCATCAAATTTTTCTACCACATCATTAGATAGAACATCTGCCACTAATCCCATATCTTTATGGTATTCGATTTTGCTACCCGTATAAATTGCAATACCGGCACTTTCCTGGCCTCTGTGCTGAAGAGCAAACAAGCCGTAATATATTAATTGTGAAGCTATTTGAGGATTTTCAGTAAAAACACCAACAACACCACATTCCTCATGAAGCTTGTCATCTTCTATATATTCAAAGCACATAATTTCTCCTCTTATTTTTGCAGATTGCTAATTCTCGCTAAAACTTCTTGATATACTTCTTCAACACCACCCATATCACGTCTGAATCTATCTTTGTCAAGTTTCTTGTTTGATTCTGCATCCCATAATCTGCATGTATCAGGTGATATTTCATCTGCAAGAATTACCTCATTTTCATATATTCCAAATTCCAGTTTAAAATCAATCAACTTGATATTTATTTCAAGGAAGAATTTTTTCAAAACTTCATTAACCTTTAAGGCATATTGCTTAACTGTATCAAGCTGCTCATCTGTTGCATATCCCATTGCTTTTATGTGGTAATCATTTATCATAGGGTCACCTAAAGCATCATTTTTATATGAAAATTCAAGGACAGTTTCTTTCATTGTATAACCTTCCTCAAGACCCAGTCGTTTAGAAAGTGAACCAGCAGCAACATTTCTTACAATAACCTCTAATGGAAGTATTTTTACTGCCTTAACCAATGACTCTCTATCGTTCAAGAGCTCTATTTGATGTGTTGGAATTCCTTCCTTTTCCAAAAGGGCAAATAATGCAGCAGACATTTTATTGTTCACTACTCCCTTTCCAACTATTGTTCCTTTTTTTTCTCCGTTAAATGCTGTGGCATCATCCTTGTATTCAACGATATACTTTTTTTCATCTTCGGTCCTGTAAACTTTTTTTGCTTTGCCTTCATAAATCATCTCAAGTTTTTTCATATTAATCCTCCATTTAATTTATCATTTAGTTTTTTATCTTTTTCAAATACTTTTTCAGCCATTTTATTTTTATATATTTTAAACTTTAATCTCATCTCATCATATTTTACCGATAAAATTTGAATTGCAAGCAAAGCGGCATTTTCTGCTCCGTTTATTGCAACTGTTGCTACCGGAACACCCGGCGGCATCTGAACTATTGCAAAAAGTGCATCCATACCATCAAGCTCAGAAGATTTTATAGGAAGTCCTATTACCGGAACAGATGTACATCCTGCAAGTACGCCCGGTAGATGTGCTGCCTTGCCTGCAGCACCAATAATTACTTCATAACCGTTAGCTTCTGCATTTTTTGCAAAGCTTATTGCTTCATCAGGTGTTCTGTGTGCAGATATTACTCTTACTGTTACTTCAACTCCGAATTCTTTTAAAATATTATAACCCTTTTCGATTACAGGAAAGTCAGAATCGCTTCCCATTACTATAGCTACTTTCATACATCCTCCACTAATTGAAATAATTTACTCCTGCCTCAAAAATCAGCTGATTCTTATTCCCTGGAATGTTTTTATACAAATCATTATCCAGACGTTCAGAATGTGCCATCTTACCAAAAACCCTTCCATCAGGGCTTGTTATACCTTCTATGGCTTCAATTGAACCATTCACATTATACAAACCATCATAGGTCGGACAATTATTATTATCAACATATTGTGTTGCTATCTGTCCGTTTTGTTTCAATTTTTGTATCCATTCTTCATTTGCTATAAATCTGCCTTCACCGTGTGAAACCGGAAGATAATGAATATCACCCACTTTATTATTTGCAAGCCAAGGTGAAAGATTACTTACTACCTTTGTTTTTACAAACGTTGATACATGACGTCCAATCTTATTGTAAGAAAGTGTAGGATAATCATCCTTTATGTCAACAATTTCTCCGAAAGGAACAAGTCCCAGCTTTATCAATGCTTGGAATCCATTGCATATTCCAATTACTAATCCATCTCTGTTTTTCAACAAATCTGTTACTGCATCCTTTAACAGTTCATTTCTAAATACTGCAGCAATAAACTTACCTGAACCTTCAGGTTCATCACCGGCTGAGAAACCTCCAGGAAACGCAATTATTTGAGATTCTCTTATGAGCTTGCTCATTTCTTCAACAGACTCAATAACATCCCTAGTTGTTAAGTTTTTAAAAACAAATATTTCAGCAATAGCTCCTGCTCTTTCAAAAGCTCTTTTAGTATCATATTCGCAGTTTGTACCAGGGAATGCTGGAATGAAAACTCTTGGTCTTGTTACCTTAATTAAAGACTTATGCTGATTTTCCCTATTGTTGTGAAAGCTGTTTATTTTACCTTCTATGTCCTGTTTAATCGGATAAATATTATTTAAAGGTTTTAAGAAAGTCGCTTTTATTTCATCTAATTCAATGATAAATGAATTATTTATCTCTATATACTTATTACTTATTGTGTTTCCAATTTCAATAGATTCTGGAATATTAGCATCGCAGTCAACTTCAAGCAATATGTCACCGTAGCATGCAGAAAACCATCCCTTTGAACTTAAAATCAAATTACTTTTAGTTTTAAACCCTATCTCATTGCCTAATGCCATTTTACTAATGGCTGCTGCTATGCCCCCATGACCGACTGTATGTGCACTTAACACGTTTCCTGATACTACTGCATCATGCATGGCTTCATATTTAGTTTTTATATCTTCATAATCCGGAAAATTATTTTCATCTTTTTTAATTTTCACTAATAAAACTTTATTTCCGGTCTTTTTAAATTCAGGAGATATAATATTTTTTACATTTCCTGTTGTCACAGCAAAACTTATCAGTGTCGGTGGAACATTTATATCATTAAAGGTCCCTGACATGCTGTCTTTTCCACCTATTGCAGGAATTTCGAGTTCGTGCTGTGCTTTGAATGCACCCAAAAGTGCAGTGAAAGGCTTACCCCACTTCTCAGGTTCTTTATTTAATTTTTCAAAATATTC
>JAQSYS010000253.1 GCA_029256005.1 Sedimentibacter sp. | reverse complement strand
TTTGTTACAACACATGTTCCGCTTGCTCTGCAAACCACGATTGGTTCTTCTAAGAAATCGCAAGCTGAATCGTTAATGTCTTTTCTTGGTACAATTACTTTTCTAGCTTCAAACTTCATTTTTCTTGAAGTATTGCCAACAGTTACTAATTCACCTTCTGCTTCTATATAGTCTCCAGCATAAACAGGTGCTAAGAATTCTACATTGTCGTATGCAACAAACAATCCTTCATCTCCATCGTTCTTGATTAAAAGTTCTGTTGCTACATCTCCGAACAATCCCAGCATTCTTGCTCCGTCGACTAATTCTCCGCCGTAGTGAGCTTCATGTGCGCTCATTCTAATTCTAATTAATGATTTCATTTCTACCTCCAAAATTTTTTGCATCCTCTTGTCACTTGCCCCGTGACAAGCTTATTTTAGCATTCTATTTGAAAATTGTCAATTTTAATCATTCTATTTATACTTATGCCAAGGCCAAGTAATATCCAAAAAATAGGTGCTACCGACACAATGTTGTCATTGAACATTCCTGCTGCTAAATATGCTGTAATGCTTAAAAATGTTGCTGCTCCAATTTGTTCGGCAAATGTATTTAGTTCTAAGTTTTTATATAATTTTATACAATCAAATATGTATATTGACCACAGAACAACTAGTGCCAAAAGTGATATAACACCTGTGTTTATAGCTGTCTGCAAATACATATTATGAGGTTTGTCAACCACAATGTTTGTCATACCTATTCCTGTATTAAACCTGCCCACATAATCCTCCTGCGGAAACATGAGACAATAATTATCGGGGCCGTATCCAATTACCATGGTATCCTTAAGCATCGGTATTGTACGAGACCAAATATATCCTCTATTTGAAGCAAATGTTTCTCTGCCGTCAAATATTTTTATACGAGGTGCGGTTACCGGTTCTGTGAGTTTATAATTCATGGATATAACCTTTACGACACTGTCTTCAGTAAAATAAAAGTTCAAAGGGCGTTTGTATATATATGCCTTGATGAAAGGTGAGCCTGCAACTTTTTTAAAGATATACCCTGAATAGCGAGTATCCTTGAATGTAATTTTATTTTCATTATCAGTGGTTGTTTCCAGTTCTTCACCATTAATGTCAATAAATTTCAAATTGTAATCTTCATTATTTTCTATAATTCCGGTTAACTTTTCTGTTGTTGTTTCAATTGTAAAGGTGTTTAGGTTTACGGATATATCTGTAAACTGTACTTCTTGTTCTTGTTGCAATTGTTTTAAATTTTTTGCTTCTGCCAAAGGGCTTAACCTTGAAAACTGGGAAAGAACCTTTCCTCCAGATGCCAGATTAAATATTATGGTTACTGCAAGATAAATTATCATCAATAAAATTAATTTCTTATATTTCTTTTTTAACAATTTTAAAAACATTATTGTTCCTAGAAAGCTTGCTGTTATTATACCTAAGTATCCAGCCCTAGAATTGCATCCAAGCCATGTTGTGTATGATAGAATTGTTGATAAAAGAAATATTGTTTCTGTTTTTTTATTGTCAGCATTTAGAAATAGCATAGCTGTAAGTGGCAGCACGAGTGCTCCAAAGCTTCCCACAAAATTAGTGTTATACATTGTTGCATATATAGTGTATTTGCCAAATGTAAATTTTATATTTGCATTTTCTATAATTTCAGGTGATATGAGCTTTTTTCCAATGTCTGTCTGTAACAGATCATAGCCAAAATATTGACTTAATCCTAAAATGCCCACTATTATTGCAAGAATTACAAATGAATTTATTATTACTTTAATATCTCTTTCAGCGCTTAGAAAATTCATCATTATAAATGCAATCAAAATATAAGACAAAAGCACTGACATTCCTTGATACATGTCAATAAAACCTAGGAGTGCTACATTTCTATATGGAGAAAAAATTGATGATAATACTACAAATATGCAATAAAAAATCATAGGTATGTAATACTTCTTTTCATTTTGAAGCGTAATACTATGATTCAATATCAACATACCATATGATAAAAGCGCCATACATGCAGCAATAATTAGAAAAGTTGATTTATAATAGCTGAAAAAATCTACATGTGTTGACCCTCCCTTCCAGAAGTTAGCTTCTGCTAAAGGAAGTTCAACAATTTTCCCATATGTAATTAAAGGTATTATTATAATAATAAATATTAAAGGCAAAAAATAAAAAATCGATTTATGTAATGGTGTTTCCTTGATTTGTGGTGTTTCATTGCTTTCCATAACTGCCTCCAAATTAATCTGTGTAAATTATACATAGGAGTGTCATAGATTGTCAATATTTCTTAATTAACTACTCTACTAGCATTCAATTGAAATCTTCAAAGATAAGGGTATCACCTTTATTTAAAATACTGGCTGCACCTTCAGCAAGCTCTAAAACATTTGCTGTATTAAAGGCACTTTTTCCGATTTTCCACGGATATATGGTTTCAATATCTAACACTGTCATATTTTTTGATAAATATACTGCATCAATTGCAAACTTCATAAAAAAACAATGTACTGATTTACAATTCATCAACAATAGACCTTCACTTATATCTAAACGCTTTCTGTCTAACAAACCCACAAGTCTGCTTATAAATGTATCTGCTTTCTTAACATCATTCGCCAATAACAAATTCTTAACATATACCTTCATTACATTCCACCAAACATTTCTACTATTGAAACAACTGCTGGTCCCATCAATACTATAAAAATAACTGGAAATATGAATAGAACCATAGGCAACAATATTTTTATAGACATTTTATGTGCTTTTTCTTCGACCTTGCTTCTTCTGCTTTCCCTGATAGCAGCTGCCTGAGCATGCAATATATTTTTTACCGATATACCTAGTTTGCTTGCTTGATTCATGGAACCGGTAAATGATTTTAAATCATCTATATCACATCTTTCTCCAAGAAACTTTAGTGCATCATTTCTGCTTCTCCCCATTGACATTTCTCTGTGAGTAATATTTAATTCATCTATTAATGGTCCCTGAAAGTGCTGAATGATATGAAGTATCGCTTGTTCAAAACCCAAACCCGCCTCTACGTTTACACTCAGCATATCCAAAACATCAGGAAGTTGACGTTCCATTTTTTCTTTACGTCTTGCTATGCGGCTCATTAAGCCGAATCGCATAACTGTAAATGCAGAATATGCGCCAAATAAAGGAGCAACTACTACATTAAAACTATTCATTTTTAAAAGCAACGCAAGAATAAAAAACAAGAAAGCATTTCCGATTATTATCATCATTCTTATGGCTGTATATTCGCTTGGCATCAAGGTCATACCTGCTTGTCGGAGTTGTTTTCTCAATGCCTCGGACTTTTTATTATCTGCCCCGTTTTCAGGTGCAAATTTGCCAAGAGATTTAATTACTGATTCAGTCAAAGGATTGATAAATCGCTCAGATAATGATTTATTCAAATCATCATCCAATACAAGCTCTCTCCCGTTGGCTGTTAATTTCGACATACGATTATGTATTTTATCAAAATTTATTCCGTAATTATACAATAAAATTAAAATGATGCTAAAAGTGAACAAAGCAAACGCTAAA
>JAQSYS010000010.1 GCA_029256005.1 Sedimentibacter sp. | reverse complement strand
CTTCTACAGAACTGCTTGATGAAGCTGTGGGATTTAAACCGAAAACTTCGATCGAAGAAGGGCTTAAGAAGTTTGCAGAATGGTATGTGGAATATTACAAACTGAAATAAATCAAAGAGGCTGATGATGTTAACAGAAAACATCGAACAAAAAAATATTAATATTAATGAAGAAGAAAATGATGAAACGGATAAAGATTCCAAGCAGGATGTGAACAATGAGCAGGCAGCAGGCAGTGAACCGGCAAGCATCAGTGAGCCTGCAAAAAATAAAAAACCTGATTTGATTCTTAAATCTTTACAGATACTGGCAACGCTTGTTTTTGTGAAATTAGTTTTAGACATGCACATTGTTCCAGGAAAATATGTAATCTTCATTATAATTTTGCTGTCAATGCTTTTTGCATTGCCTTTTTTCTTGCAGAAGTCTGAGAAATATTTTATAGCAGGAAGAATTTGTTCAGTTATAACAACTGTCTTATTGATTGCAGGAATTGCATGTGTATTTAAAATAAATAAAATGATTTCGGAAATATCATTTGTGGCTGTAGATCAGGAAGTAGGTTCAGAAATTAAAGAAGTGCCTTTTTCAGAGTCATTGCAGACAGAAGTAAAATCAGAAGAAAAAAATATTTCAGATAAAAGAATCTTGTTCCCAAAGGATTCTTTTCTAGTATACATAAGCGGAATTGATTCCTATGATTTGTCTTTAAAGTCAGGCAGGAGCGACGTGAATATAATTGCTGCTGTTAATACAAAGACAAGAAGGATTCTTCTTACTTCAACTCCCAGGGATTATTACGTAAAGCTTCAAATTGCAGGCGGGCAGATGGATAAGCTTACCCATGCGGGAATTTACGGAGTTGAAGAATCAATCCAGACACTTGAGAAGCTTTATGACATTTCAATTGATTACTATGTCCGCGTCAATTTCAAAATGCTGGTTGACCTGGTGGATGCTATGGGAGGCATAACCGTTAAATCTGAATATGCATTTGACAGTTACGGGTTCAGCTTCATCAAGGGAGAAAATCAGTTAAGCGGTGATGAAGCCCTTGTTTTTGTTAGGGAGAGATACGCCCTTGCAGAAGGTGACAACCAGAGAATTGAAAATCAAATGCTGGTCATAAAAGCATTAATAGTCAAGGCAACATCAGCTGCAATTTTAATAAATGCCGGTGAAATCATTAAAACAGTTTCTAAAAATCTTGAAACAAATATGACACCTGATGAAATTGCAAGTCTTATAAAGATGCAGATGTCAGAAAGGCCATCCTGGGAAATTGAAATGAACAGAGTTAAAGGCAAAGGAGATATGAGAACAACATATTCCGGTGGAAATCAGGAACTTTATGTTATGATTCCAAATCAGGATTCTGTCAATGAAGCAAAAGAAAAAATCACTGATGTTATTGAAGAGAGTGACGATGTCATTAAAAAGAAGAAACACCATGTTCTAAAATAAAAGAAATTCATATATATATGAGTATATCCATACTGATATTTTTCCTGAAATGGAATTTAAAGGAAATTATTAACGTACAAAATCGAGGTGTTAAATGCTTAATATACGAAATAAGTTTTATTGCATTTTGAATAAGCACCACAAAGCTGTCCTTTTAATAATTGACATATTAATAGCTGTATTTTCGTATTTGACGCCTTATATTGTTACAGGATATCATCCAGTCAAAATCATGCTGTTTAGGGAACAGTTTTTTATGTTCACCTCCATATACATCGGCACTTTCATATTGATGGGTGTTTATAAATATATGTGGCGTTATGCAGGAATTGAAGCAATATACAGGTGCCTGAAAGCATCAGCTGCAGGAAACCTGTTGTTTTTCATAATAGCTGAGACTTTTGATGTTCCCGTTAGATATTACGTTTATCCGCTTGCCTTTATTGTGTCAAGTTTCTGCACAACGACAATCAGAATTATTTACAGGGCAATAATCATTATCAAAAACAGGAAAAACTACTGTGCACATGCCAAAACAAATGTGATGATAATTGGAGTAGGTCATGCAACAGCCCTTTTATTAAATGAGCTGGAATACGACAATCCAAACTGTTACCTGGTAAAGTGCATAATTGATGATGATAAGAGCAAAAAAGGAAGGGGCCTTCACAATGTTCCTGTTGTGGGTGACACCGGCATAATCGAGGAAATTGTAAAAAAGTACAACATAGAAATTATAATAATTTCCATTCCGTCTATTGATGAGGAAAATAAAAAAAGAATTTTAAATATATGCTCAAAAACAAGCTGCAAACTTAAAATACTGCCTGAAATCTGCAGCCTCATACCATGCGAAGATCTTAAAAACATAGCTGAAAAGGTGCGTGACGTGCAGATTGAAGATCTCCTTGGAAGATTACCTGTAAAGCTTGACTGCACCATGACAAAAAACTACCTGAAAAACAAGACGGTGCTGGTTACAGGCGGAGGAGGCTCCATAGGGTCTGAGCTTTGCAGGCAAATAGCGTCTTATAATCCTAATAAACTAATAATACTCGACATTTATGAAAACAATGCATATGCAATTCAGCAGGAGCTATTGAGAACCTACGGCCATAGTCTGAATCTGGAAGTTGAAATTGCTTCAGTTCGCGACAAAAACAAACTCGACAGGATTTTTGCAGAAAACAATATAGATTTAGTGTTTCATGCAGCTGCACACAAGCATGTTCCTCTCATGGAGCATAATCCCGAGGAGGCAGTAAAAAACAACATAATGGGAACATACAACACCGTTTATATGGCTGACAAATACAAGGTCGAAAAATTTGTCCTCATATCAACGGATAAAGCCGTGAATCCCACAAGCTTCATGGGAGCCACAAAAAGAGTGTGCGAAATGATTGTTCAGTCCTATGATAAGTGCAGCAGCACGGATTTTGTGGCGGTGAGGTTTGGAAATGTCCTGGGAAGCAACGGTTCGGTAGTTCCTCTTTTCATCCAACAGCTCAAGGAAGGCGGACCAATCACAGTTACTCATGAAGAAGTAACAAGGTATTTCATGACAATTGTGGAAGCGGTGCAGCTTGTCATGAAGGCTGCTTCAATTGCCAAGGGAGGAGAAATATTCGTCCTTGACATGGGGGAACCCGTTAAAATCAAGGATATGGCATACAATCTCATAAAACTTTCCGGTTTTGTCCCAAATGAAGACATCAAGGTCGTATTTACAGGCTTAAGGCCGGGAGAAAAGCTTGTGGAAGAACTGCTCATAAGCGAAAGAAAAGAACAGGAAAAAACCTGCATTGATAAAATTTTTATAGAGAAGCCTGCAGAATTCAATGAAGTGCAGTTTTACGAAGCATTGATGAATTTGGAAAAAGCAGCTCAGGACGAAGATAAAGAAACTGTTGTAAATCTAGTGGAAAAAATAGTACCTACATACAGAAGAAATGTATGAGTACATTTATATTTTATCAGCATTACTTTTGATATAAGGGAGCTTGAATATGTATGAAAATGAAAAGTACGATGAGTTTGACTTGAAGTATATAATCCAAATATTAAGAAAGAGGATTAAAGCAATCTTAATAGTACCAATTGTTTTAGCAATGGCAGGAGCAGCAGTAAGTGTTTATTTTATCGACCCAGTCTATGAATCTTCAACAACAATCATAGTAAGGCAAAACAAGGATTCAAATGAAGAAATCAGCAAAACAGATGTTGATTTAAGCAAGAGTCTGATTTATACATATGCAGAAATGACAAAATCAAACACTGTTCTTGAAAACACCAGACTGGCACTGAATTTAACCGAGCTTGACGGTGAGTCCATAAGAGTATCACCTGTCAGGGATACCCAAATATTAAAAGTTTCAGTTCAAAACACTGATCCAAAATTAGCAGCTGAAATAGCAGATACTCTTGTAACGGAATTCACCAATGAAATAATTCGTATTACAAAGACGGATAACGTTGCGGTTGTTGATTATGCAATAATGCCTCTTAATCCGGTAAAGCCCGATATAGTATTAAATACCGTTATCGCGGCTGCTTTTGGAGAAATGATTGCATTGTTTGCAGTATTTGTTGCAGAGTATTTAGACAACACAATAAAAACAGAAAAAGATATAACAAAATGCTTAGGAATTGCTGTAATAGGTTCAGTACCTGATTTTACCAAATTCAGCTGAGGTGTGTACAATTATATCAGATTCAGAAAGAGAGGAAAAATAAATGATTGATGGGAAATCAAGAAATATACCTTTTTCTCCGCCGGATATTACTGATGCGGAAATTGAAGAAGTAAGCAATGTTATAAAATCCGGCTGGATTACAACAGGGACGAAAACAAAAGAGTTCGAAAGAAAAATAGCTCAGTACCTGGGAGTTGGTAAAGCTGTATGCCTTAACTCTGCAACATCAGCCATGGAACTCACCCTCCGATTATTGGGCATAGGTCCTGGTGATGAAGTAATAACATCTGCCTATACATACACATCCACAGCATCTGTAATAAATCATGTGGGAGCCAAAATAGTGCTGGTTGATACAGCCATGGATTCTTATGAGATGGATTACGACAATCTCAAACATGCAATAACAGAAAATACAAAAATTATCATTCCCGTTGACATAGCCGGAAAAATGTGTGATTACGACGCAATATTTGAAGTCGTTGAAAGCAGTAAACATCTTTTCACACCTAGAAATGAAATTCAAAAATTATTCAACCGAATAATTATATTTGCTGATGCAGCACATTCTTTCGGCGCTGAAAGCAAAGGTAAAAAAAGCGGTCAGGCAGCAGACATTACTTCTTTTTCATTCCATGCGGTAAAAAATCTGACAACGGCCGAAGGAGGTGCAGTTGTCTGGAATAATTGCTGTTTGGATGACGAATGGCTCTACAGGCAGTTCATGCTTTACAGCCTTCATGGTCAGTCAAAGGATGCCATGGAAAAAATGAAAAAAGGATCGTGGGAATATGACATATTATATCCTGCCTTTAAATGCAACATGACTGATATAATGGCTGCTATTGGCTTAAAGCAGCTTGAAAGATACGATGGATTATTGAAAAGACGAAAACAAATCATTGAAATGTATGATGGAGCACTTCTGTCTTCAGGAATTGAGTCATTAAAACACTACGGTGAAGATTTTGCTTCTTCAGGTCATTTATATCTGGCAAGAATACCAGGCATATCTGAAAAGGAGAGAAATGAAATCATTGTACAAATGGCTGAAGCAGGAATAGCATGCAATGTTCATTTCAAACCGCTGCCAATGCTTACAGCTTACAAGAATTTAGGATTTGACATAAAAAATTATCGTAATGCTTTTGACATGTACAAAAATGAAATTACTCTGCCCCTTCATACTTTGCTGAGTGACGATGATGTGGAGTACGTCTGCGAAAGATTTAAAAATGCAGTCAGCTCGTCTTGCAAGATGAATTCATAAAAATTGTAATAAATGTTTTAATTCTATTAATAACATAGGGAGGAAAAAATGAACCAGAATGTTGATCAAAATGAATGTCAGTTTGTCTCATTGCAAGGCATAGCTGAAGGATATGATAAAACTCCACCGGCTTCTCTCATCAGACATCTTAAGCTGTTCATCAGAAGAAATATAAGCCCAAGTCATGAGAGGACTCTTTATAAAAAGGCTGACGCTGTTATTGACAAGTTCCTCATGTTCAAAGGAGCAGGAAATTCTTCTAAAGATTTTGTGACAAAGATTGAAACAACTCCCTTGAAAGAAGGTGATTTGGTTCGAGTGAGATCAAAAGAAGAAATCAAGTCAACGCTAGATTATTTGGGAAAGCTCAAGGGGTGCAGTTTTATGGAAAATGAAATGGCTCCATACTGCGGCACAGTCCACCGGGTGCATAAGTCAATGGAGCGGTTTGTTGACGAACGTGAACTTAAAGTTAAAAAATGCAGAGGATTAATCTTGCTCCAGGGAGTGATGTGCCAGGGAACCACGTCATTTGGACGCTGTGACCGTTCCTGCTTTATGTTTTGGCGGGAAGAATGGTTAGAAAAGATAGAAAATCTAAGTAGTGAGCCGCTAGAACATGAGACTTAAAAAATGGAATGATTTGCCTGATGATATGAAAAATGACAGTGTCAAAAAATACTATGAGCTTTTATATAAGAAACGTCATAGTCTATGTGCTAAACGCATATTTGATATTACAGTAGCCATGATTTCTTTTATAATTCTGTTTCCTGTGTTTCTTGTTTTAAGCATAGCTATAAAAGTGGATTCCAGAGGACCGGTTTTGTTTTGTCAGACCAGAGTGACTCAATATGGAAAAAGGTTTAAAATTTTTAAGTTTCGTACCATGATTGACAATGCAGATAAGACTGGTGCACAAATAACTGTTAAAAATGATGCAAGGATAACAAATATTGGAAGGGTTTTAAGGAAATATCGTTTGGATGAAATCCCACAGCTGTTCAACATCATTTTGGGGGATATGAGTTTTGTTGGTACAAGACCTGAGGTTGTTAAGTATGTAGAAAAGTACAAAGATGAGATGAAGGCTACAATGCTTTTGCCGGCTGGTGTTACTTCAGAGGCAAGCATTCAATATAAGGATGAGGAATTACTGTTGGTGGATTCTTCTGAAGCAGAAAGTATATATGTAAATGAATTATTGCCCGAAAAGATGAAATATAACTTAAGAAGTTTAGAAGAGTTTAACTTTTGGGGGGATATTATAATTTTAATCAGGACTGCTGAAGTCTTGATGAAAAGGGAAAATACTGAATTACCTGGGAAAAAAATCAATGAACAAGACAGCATTGAAAAGTCCAGTCAGTCATCTTGAGCATAGCGAAGGATCTCGTTTTTGTTGATATTGGATGAGCAAGGAGGAATTGAAAATAGAACATAGTGTTTTTTATGAATTTTATAAAAATGCCGGCTTTAAAGTGTACACTTCCCAAAGCGGAGAATGGTGTGAAATTCAACACGGTATGCTTATGTCAATACCCTATCACCGCCTGATTTCTCCTTCCGCCGGTGAACTGGACCAGCTGCTTAAAATATCAGGAGCATGGGGAGTAAGATTTCCAATAGAGATGAGCAATTATGGCTTCTTAAGCAAATTGGAGGTTTGTGACCACTTTGGGTATGACCAGAATTTCTTGCAGCATAAATTTCGAAACAGGGTTGCAAAAGGTGAACAAAATTGTGAAATAAAAACTGTAAGCATACAGGAACTGAAAAATGAAGGGTATAGTTTAAACCTGCGCACATTGGAACGTCAAAAAAGAAATGATCCAAAGGCAAATGAGGAGTATTGGCACAAAATATGTGACGGTCTGGCTAAAACTAGCGGAATAAACATATTTGGAGCATACTTTCAGGGACGGCTGGCTGCATATGTGGTTGTTTTGGAAACACCTTCCATGGCTGAAATGATTATTCAAAATTCCGATACTGAACTGCTTAGTTACTGTCCAAATAATTTGTTGACATATTATGTAACATGGTATTATTTGACGAAACGTAGTAACCCCATACCGGTATGTTACGGATTGGGTTCACTTGAAGAAACTCCAGGCCTGGACCGCTATAAAAAAGGAATGGGCTATGTTATGCAACCTATTAAACAGCGGTTGCATTTCAGAAAAGAAATCAGATTATTTTTACGGCCATGGCTTCTCTTCCTGGGAAATCTGATCAATAAACATGTAGTAAAGGGGAAGAGTTACACATTGGACAAATGCTGCGCAATGCTTAAACGATATCTGGAGCAGCAGTAAATTAGATAAACTATTAGAGTTGTGAAATACAAGGGGGAATAGTTTACGAAAAAATATGTTTTCGTTGCAAACATCGCAAAGCCATCAACTGAAGAAAGAAAATGCAGAAGTAAAGTAAAATTGCCGAATTTTCATAAACCATGTGTGGAAGCAGCACTTGATCTGGGATATGAAGTTTATGTGGGAATGAGCAGAGACAATCCCGAACAGCTGTTATGTGATCTTAACATAAAATTCTATGATGAACATGTTTACAGGAATGTGTTGGCTTTCAAGGATAATTATATAGCTTTCAAGAATCTTATGACTTTGCTTAAAACCGGAGATTTTGAAGTTATTCACTGCAATACTCCCATAGGAGGAGTTGTTGGGAGGTTGTGCGGGAAAATGTCAAAAGTTCCTAAAATAATATATACTGCCCATGGTTTTCATTTTTATAAGGGAGCGCCAATTATTAATTGTACAATTTATAAATGGGCAGAAGTATTATTGGCTCATTGGACAGATGCAATTATTACTATTAATAATGAAGACTTTCAGGCAGCTCAGAAATTTAAACTTAGAAATCACGGTAAAGTATACTATGTACCTGGAGTAGGCATAGACACAGATGCATATAAAAATATGGAATTTAATAAAGAAAGTATTAAAAAAAATTTAAAACTTAAAAGTGATGATATTGTTTGTATAGCGACGGGAGATTTGATTAAAAGAAAAAATTATGAATCTTCCATTAAAGCAATTGCAAAGACTAATAATACCAATATACATTTTTTAATATGTGGAAAAGGTCCTAAGCTGGAAAAACTTAGAAAATTAAGTCGTGATTTAAATATTGAAAATCAAATACATTTTTTGGGTTTCAGAACTGATATTAAGGAATTGCTGAATATTTCAGATATATTCCTTTTCACATCATATCAGGAAGGGCTGCCCCGTTCATTAATGGAAGCTATGGCTGCAGGATTGCCATGTATTGCTTCAAAGATTAGAGGAAATGTAGATTTGATTGAAGAAGGCAAGGGTGGTTATCTTTTAGATTCTTATGATGTTGAAGGGCTTGCTAAAGCTATTCATGATGTTGCAAATAATGAAAAGATTAGGGATAGCATGGGTAAAAACAATTTGCAGGTAATAAAAAAATACGACATAGAAAAAGTAAACGTAATGATTAAGGATATATATAAAGAAGTGCTTAGTTCTCATAATGAAGGAGCTAGAATGAGCAGATGAGAGTTGTTTTTTTGCGGTCTAATCCCGTCGAACCAGATTCGAGAGTAGAAAAAGAAGTAAATAGCCTAATTAAGATTGGTTATGATGTTGAAATATTAGCATGGGATAGAAGTTATAAATATAAAATTAAAGAAACTTATTTGAGTATGGATTCAGGAAAAGTTTTAATTCATAGATTTGGAATGCCTGCTGCTTTTGGAGGAGGTATAAAAAAAAATTTAATCCCGTTAATCATATTTCAAATTAAGTTATTTAAGTGGCTTTATAAAAACAGAAATATGTATGACATTATTCATGCATGTGACTTTGATACGTCATATACTGCAATGAAAGTAGCTAAGAAATTTAATAAAAAACTCGTATATGACATTTTTGATTATTATATTGATGCATTTAATGTGCCAGATTTTATGAAATCCTTTATTGAGAAAAAAGATCTTGAAGTTATTAAAGCAGCAGATCTTACAATCATTTGCACTGAAAAACGAAAAGAACAAATAAAAAGATCTAGGCCCAAAAGATTGGTTATTATACACAATACACCTGAACTTTCAAAAGATATTATAAAAACTACAAATACGGAGAATTCAAAAATTAAGATTGCATATGTTGGAATTTTAGCTGATGGAAGGTTTATTAAAGAGATTGCAGAAATTGTTAAAAGTAATCCATGTTATGAGTTACATATAGGAGGATTCGGAAAACTTGAAAGCTACTTTGAAAATATGTCAAAAGAGTATAGTAACATTGTTTTTTATGGCAAGCTGCCATATAAGAAAACTTTAGAGCTGGAAAATAATTGTGATATTATGACCGCTATATACGATCCATCAGTACCAAACAATTATTATGCTGCACCAAATAAGTTCTATGAAGCTTTAATGCTGGGTAAGCCTATTATCATGGCTAAAAACACAGGCATGGATGAAATTGTTTCAAAAAATGACATTGGAGAGGTAATAGATTATTCTATAGAAAGTTTGCAAACTGCATTATTTAAATTAGTGCTTAGACGAAGTGAGTGGCCGGATATGGCAAATAGAATGAAATATATTTATGAGAAATACTATAAATGGAGTGAAATGGAAAAGAGATTGTATAGAATGTATAAGGAAATACTATAAGGGATGATAAAAAATGCTTATTATAATTGCAGAAATCATAACAATTGTAACAATAGTCAATTGCTTAAAAAGGAATGATGTTCAAAAAATCTACTTGTATGTTTTTTGTGCATTTGCAATTCAAATTTTTATATTTATCATTTATAGAATAGAACTTCATTCATTAGGAAGGGAAGTATATTATAGCGATGCTGAAACATATTGGAATACAACACTTTCGCTTTTAAACGGTTATTCTGCTGAAACGTATAATATGGGTTATGTTTATTATAGTTACTTAATAGAAATTACCTCGCCTTTTATTTGGGCAGGATTTATAAATATATCTAACACAATGTTAATAAATATTACTGTTCTGATAATTGCATATATGATGCAAAAATCGGGTGTAGAGCCGAAAAATACAAGCAGCTTTATATTAATAACAATGACAAATCCATTGATAATATATGCTATGATGAGAAACCTAAAAGACTCATTATTCCTGTTTTATGTTAGTTTAATAATTCTTTGTTATTTCTCCATAGAGAGTAAAAAAAACAACTTACTGAAATTTGCAATTTATGTACTGATTTTAATTCTTACTCTGCTTGTTTCAAGCATTAGACACTGGGGGTTTTTAATACCTATTAGTTTATTTTTTTACATGTATTTTAATAATTCTAAAAAAATCATGAAAAAAATGCCGCTAATTTTTCTTTTTCGGATTTTCTCTGTAATATTTATACTATTTACTATTATTTATATGATGAATAAGATTGGATACATGCAAATATTATATATGTGGGTTCCAATAGTTTTTGAGAGTGCATCTGGCATGGGTATCAACTCTTTGATACTGGCACCTCTGAAAATATTGACAGGGCCAGGCCCAATCAGGTCTGTTCTCGGAAGTAAATACTTTTTATTTTATACAGAAAGCGGAAATATATTTTCAGCAATTGGTGCTTTCTTTTGGTGGATAATTTTAGGAATGTATGCAGCTTTCTATTTAACTCAGGAAAAGCAATGGAGTAAGCTGTCAATGATGCTCATAATTGTTTTCATAATATTTATTGCTATATACTCGATGCAGTATGGAGGAAGCTTGGAACTTAGATTTAGAGGAGTTATTTATATTTTGACATCAGCTATTATTCTAACAATAACAAAAATCAAGACAACTAAAGTATTCTTAATATTTTCAACTCTATTTACTTTAATAATTTCAGCAGGAGGTATTGTATTTGGCATATGATTAGGTCATCTTAAAGGTACTTCTTGTAAATAAAAATATTGATAGAAGGTGAAAGTATGAAGTTGCTAATAGTTTCGCAAAATTTTCAAATGGGAGGAATTCAACGTGCACTGATAAATATGTTGGATTTTATGTGCATGGATACACATTATGATATAGATTTATTTGTTTTTGGTGAAGGTCCTCTTATTGAGGATGTTCCACCAAATGTAAATATAATTAATGGTAAACGTTCATTGAGATTAGTAGCTACGCCATTTTCTATTGTTATAAACAGTTATAAATTCATAGATATATTATTGAGAATGATTCTAATATTAAAAGTTAGATTAATGGGGTCTGCTAAATTTTATCATTTGTTGTTTGCAAAAGAAAAACAATTAGGTAAATATGATATAGCAATATCATATTTTAATGATGTTCCATATAATTATTTTAATCAAGGTACAAATCAGTTTGTTGATGAGTTTGTTGATGCTAAGAAAAAAATTGCATGGATTCACAATGATCCATTAGATGCAAATTTTGATAAAGATGATTGCAGAAATAAATACAAAAATTTCGACCTTATAGTGTGTGTTTCGGATTCTTGTTCAAAAAATTTTAAAAAATTTTTGCCTGAATATTCTGAGAAGGTCATAACTGTATATAACTTTTTTCCTCTAGAAAAGATTAAAAGTATGGCTGTTGAAAAAATTGACCATCAATTATCTGACAATATTTCTTTAGTTACAGTATCTAGAATTGATAATAAACAAAAGCGTTTAAATATAATTCCGGAAGTTGTGAACAAATTATTAAAATCAGATATTACAAATTTTCTATGGACTGTTGTTGGAGACGGGCCTGATTTGGGTTATCTTAAAAATAGAGTTGATGAATTAAACATTAATAAGTATCTTCAGTTTATTGGAAATAGAATTAATCCGTATCCTTATATTAAAGAGAGTTCATTATTTGTATTAGTTTCGAAATATGAAGGTTATCCAATGGTAATTGGTGAAGCTCTAATCCTGGGCACGCCTGTGATAACAACGAATTTTGCAGCTGCTTCCGAACAAATAATCAGTGGTAGGAATGGTATTATTGTTGATTTCGATGAAAATGATATTTATTCTAAAATATGTGAGATATTAAAAAACGGAAAAAAAATTCAAGAGATGAAAAAATATATTTTGGAAAATCCTTATACAAATAATACAGCGAAGCAGCAATTAATAAATATAATTGATAGCAATGATTTAAAGGATAAATAGTAATAATTATTTAGTACGCTGTTAATACAAGGTGAATAAGAATGAAGAAAATTACTTTTGTAGTAGGAATTATGGGAAATGGTGGAGCAGAAAGAGTCATTTCAGTTCTATCAAATATTTTTGCCGCTAAAGGTTATCAAATTTATGTTATCACAATTTATGGAGAAAAAACTGATTATGAATTAAACCCTAGTGTTGTACATATTTCTTTCAAGTGTAAATCACGTATGCGTGTATTTAGGCCGTTAGAGCGTTGTATTTTCTTACGCAACTATTATAAAACAAAAAAGCCGGATATAGTAATATCCTTTTTAGCAGATGTCAATATTTATTCTTTAATAGCAGCTTTATTTACAAAGACAAAAGTAATTGTTTCTGAGAGAAATGATCCCAATCAAGACCCAAAGAGTAATATGATTAGAAAACTTAGAAACATAGTTTATTGGTTTGCAGATGGATTAGTATATCAAACACCTGATGCAAAAAAATATTTTGAATATTTGGATAAAAAGAAAAATGCAATTATTCCAAATCCGATAAAAGATAATCTGCCAAATCCATATCAAGGAGTACGCAAGAACAAAATTGTAACGGCGTGTAGATTAGACTATCAAAAAAATTTAATTATGATGATTGATGCATTTGATATGCTGCAAAAAAAACATGAAGGGTATAAGTTGATGATTTATGGAGAAGGTCCTTTGCGGAATGAACTTGAAAACTATATTTTGAAAAAAGGGTTAAACACAAAAGTATTTTTGAAAGGATTTTCTAATAATATACATTATGAAATATTAAAGTCAAAAATTTTTGCCATTTCATCTGATTATGAAGGTATTTCGAATTCAATGTTAGAAGCTTTAGCATTGGGATTACCTGTTATAGCAACTGATTGTCCTATAGGAGGGACTAGAATGTTTATTAAGAACGAAATCAATGGTGTCTTGGTTAATGTCGGTGATGCAGATGCAATGGCAGAAGCTATGATTAGAATAGTTGAAGATGATGCATTTGCAAAAAAGTTGTCAGTCAATGCTGTCAATATTCGCGAGAAGTTGTCTGCAGTGATTATAGCAAACATGTGGCTTGACTTTATTAATAAGATAATTCCAATTTAAAAGGAGAATATTGCAGGTGATAAAAGAAAACCTTCAAAATAAAGTCATTAATGCTACTATATGGTCTTCAATTACAGAAATAGTTGCTAAAATGGTTAGCCCTGTTACAAATATGATTTTAGCCAGGATTATTTCACCGGAAGCTTTTGGTGTAGTAGCTACTGTAACTATGATCATAAGTTTTGCTGATATTTTTTCTAATGCAGGATTTCAAATATTTTTGGTACAGCATGAATTTAAGAATGAAGATGATAAATTTAAAAATGCCAATGTAGCTTTCTGGACAAACCTCTTCATTTCAATTTTTTTATGGAGTATCATAGTATTGTTTCGTAAACAATTTGCAAATTTATTTGGAAACTCTAAGTTGGAAAATCTTATTGTCATAGCAAGCTTGCAATTGCCATTAGCTTCTTTCTCAAGTATTCAATTATCACTTAATAGGCGGGACTTTGATTTTAAAACTATTTTTATTGTTAGGATTATTTCTGCTTCAATTCCGCTAGTTGTGACGGTGCCGCTTGCACTTTTAGGATTAAGTTATTGGGCAATAATAATAGGTGATTTTACTATTCAGCTTTTAAATGCAATTATTTTAACTATGAAATCCAAATGGAAGCCTAAATTATATTATAGTACAAAATTATTAAAAGAGATGATTTCATTTAGTATTTGGTCTTTGATTGAAGCTGTTTCTATCTGGATTACAATATGGGTTGATATTTTTATCATTGGAAATGTTTTTAATCAATATTATATAGGGCTTTACAAAACTTCGATTTCAATGGTTAATGCTATTATTTCAATAATTACGGCTTCTGTAGTACCGGTTTTGTTTTCAACATTATCTCGGCTGCAAGGTGATGATGAACAGTTTAAAAATTTATTTTATAAATTTCAAAGACTCTCTTCTATTTTCATTTTTCCTATAGGTGTTGGAATTTATTTATATAGTGATTTAGCTACTCAAATGCTTTTAGGCAATCAATGGAAGGAGGCAAGTGATTTAATAGGAATATGGGCATTTACGCGTTCTATAAAAATAATCTTAGGTGATTTTAGCAGTGAAGTTTATCGAGCAAAGGGCATACCTAAGTTATCATTTTTTGCTCAAATATTGCATATAATTTTTTTAGCACCTGCTTGTATAATCAGCTCTAAATTTGGATTTTGGGAGTTAGTATATACAAGATCGTTGATACAGATTCAATTCGTTTTAGTTCATTTGGTATTAATGAAATTCGTATTGTGTTTCCCTGTATTAAAAACGTTGAAAAACATACTGCCTACAGCTCTTTCATCATTAATTATGGGGATTTTTTGCCTTCTATTGAAGCAAATTAATGACAGTGTATCATGGAGTTTCATATCAATAGTTTTATGTGCAATTTTTTATTTTGGAATATTGTTTTTATTTCCTAAAATAAAAAAAGAAGTATTTAGTTTGTTAGACAATATAATTCCAGTTAAGTTTAAATGTAAAGCTCTTAAAAAGAAAAATGTTGTGAGAAATAATCAGTTGGCAACTAAAAAAGTGAGGTATATAAATATGTACAAGATAACTGTAGCAGGAACAGGCTATGTAGGATTAGTAGCAGGAGTTTGTTTCGCTGAAGTTGGTCATAAAGTCACTTGTGTTGATATTGATAAAGAAAAAATATATTTAATGAAACGAAGCATTTGTCCAATTTATGAAGCAGACTTAGAAGAACTGATGCGCAAAAATTATGCTGAAGGCAGAATTGATTACACCACTGATTACAAAACAGCATACAGAGAAGCTGATGCAATTTTTATAGGTGTAGGAACTCCGGAACAAGCAGATGGCTCTGCAGATTTATCTAATATAGCAAAAGTCGCAAGACAAATTGCTGAAAGTGTAGAAAAAGATTGTCTCGTTGTTATTAAGTCAACTGTGCCGGTTGGTACTAATGATAAAGTTGAACAATTTATAAAAGACTTTTTAGTGAATGATGTAAAAGTGGAAGTTGCTTCTAATCCTGAATTTTTAGCTCAAGGGTCAGCAATTCAAGACACATTGCATGCATCAAGAATTATTATTGGAACTGAAAGCAAATGGGCAGAAGAGATGCTTGAAAAAATATATGAGCCTTTTAATCTCCCTATGATAACTGTAAGCAGGCGCTCTGCAGAAATGATAAAGTATGCGTCCAATGATTTTTTTGCTTTAAAAATATCATATATGAATGACATAGCTAACCTGTGCGAATTGGTAGGAGCAGACATTAAGGACGTAGCTAAAGGTATGAGCTTTGATGAACGTATTGGCGACAAGTTTTTAAATGCTGGTATTGGTTATGGCGGTTCATGTTTCCCTAAGGATACAAGAGCGTTGGAATATCTGGCAAGGCAAAATGGATACGATATTAGAACTATTAAAGCTGCTATAGAAGTCAATAAAGATCAAAAGACTTTACTTTATAATAAGGCTTGTAAACGTCTTATAACATTTGAAGGCTTAAAAGCAGCAATTTTTGGCCTTACATTTAAGCCAGGAACTGATGACTTGAGAGAAGCGCCATCACTAGATAATGTACAATTATTATTGGAACAAGGAGCAGAAGTTTACGCGTACGACCCAGCGGGCGCAGATAATTTTAAGAAAAAATACCCTGAAGGTCAAATTTTGAAGGGCAGCGTAAATTATGTTGAAAATTTTGAAGATGCATTGTCTGGAGCAAATATTTGTTTTATTTTTACGGAGTGGGACGAAATAAAAGCTATAAAACCTGAGGATTACAAGAAATTTATGAAAACACCTTTGGTTTATGACGGAAGGAATATCTATGAGGTTGAAGAGATGGAACGAGCGGGGGTAGAATATCATTCAATAGGCAGAAAATTATCTTCTGTTTCATCAAATAAGGTTCAAAACACAAAGAGATTACATCTATATAAGATTAATCTAAACCACGAATTTATAAAGAAGAAATGAGCTGATAGCATTTAGTCATAGTCAACCTATATTGACAAAACATATTTGAAAAAATAAGGAGTATTAATAATTAGTTCTAATCAAGGGGGAAAGAGTCAAATGAAAGCTTGCACAGTAAGAGGCGACCAGAATTTACCCGTAACAGAAGCGTATAGAAAAATATCAACAAATATTCAATTTGCAAATATTGATGGCAACATTCAAACCATTATGATGACAAGTTCATTACAAAATGAAGGAAAAACAACAACAATATGCAATATAGCCAGTGTTATGAGCAACGACTTGAATAAAAAAATACTTCTTATAGATCTTGATTTAAGAAAACCTGCTGTACACAAACATTTCAATTTATCTAACAGGATTGGGCTGACAGATTTGCTTTTTAACAAGGACAATTATGAGGAGTATATAAACACAGTATCTCCAAGACTGGATGTGCTTACTTCGGGAAAACTCCCGTCAAAAACTTCTGAAATTTTAAATTCTAATTCCTTGAAAGAGGTCATAAGAAAACTGTCATATCACTATGATTATATATTTTTTGATACACCGCCCATAGCATCAGTAAGTGATGCCGTTACTGTTGCTACTTATGCAGATGCAGTTATTTTAACTGTTGCATACTCTGAAACTGAAGCGGAAATTGCAAAAAAATCAATAGACAGTTTGAGACAGGTTAATGCAAATATAATTGGAGCTATATTCAACAAGGTCCCTGTAACAAAACAAAACAAATATTATTATAATTATTACTAAATTCTATGGAAGTATAAAAATTTTAATAAAGGGAAAAATAATGCTTGATAATTATCAAACTATGTTTTATAATGAATTCGTTCACAGAACGTGTTCACTGAAAACAATTGGAGGAGTATTCATGAAAAAATT
>JAQSYS010000252.1 GCA_029256005.1 Sedimentibacter sp. | reverse complement strand
AGAGATAAAATATCTGCAGCTGCAAGGCCATACATATATTTGATGTACGATAAGGAAATATTGCAAGGAGATAGCAGTAAAAATATAAATCCTACTAGTAAAATTACAAGAGCTGAAATTTCAGCATTATTGGACAAGGCTTATGATTATATCGAAGACAATGATGTATATCCTGATTTAGAAGATTATGTACCTACTACTGCTGTTGAAGGTATAATCACTAAACTTTCAGATGACAAAGCAGAATCATTCATATATATAAAAAATAACAGTGACGTTGAGAGTATTGTTAAAATAAATGAGGATACTGAAATATATGTTAACGGAAGAACAAGGGAATTTGGTGATTTGAAGCTGGATATGATAGTAGAATGTAAAATTGATGAAAATAGACTTGCTGTTAAGGTTGAAGCTGATACCTCTAAAGATATTGTTAAGGGTATTATTAAATTGATAGCATATGTTGAACCAGCTAAAATTACGATTTATGATGAGGACAACAAAAAACTTGTATATGATATTCCTTCTGGCATAGATGTTTACCTTGATGGTAAGCAGAATAAAACACTATGAAGGAGAAATAACTTCTATTGATTATTCTTCATATCCAATTAAAATTTCAATGAAGACAAAAGAAGGTGTGATTAAAACCTTTGAATTAGACAGTGATGTTGAAGTGACCAGAAATGATGATGAATCAAGCTTTGACAGGGTAAGAGCCGGTGACGAAGTTACAATCACAACAAAATATGATGAAATGATAAGTATAAACACAGTTGCCAAAGAAGCAGAAATGAATGGAACTATTAAAGAAATTTTAATAGGAAATGTAAATAAAATAAAGATCGCTGATAAGGATGGAGACATTGAACAATACAATGTTAGTAGCAATGTTATAATTACAATTGGAGAAAGAAATGCATCCTTATATGATTTGCGCCTTGGTTTCAATGTCAATGTAAACACATCAGGGGATGACATAGTTACAATTGAAGCATCTGAACTTGAAACAGCAACCAGTTTTTCTGGAAAGGTCGTATTTATAAATGAAGATGATAAATTGTTAATGATGCAAAATATAAATAATGGTCAAACAGAGCTTATTTATCTGAAGGTTACAAACAACACAAAAATTTTCACTACATCTGGAACTACAAAGTATTTTAATGACATAACAGAAGGTGAATCCATACATAGTATGGCTGTTTCGCAGGGTGGAGAATATGTCGCAGTAAGCATAATGATTAATTAATTATAGACAAAAAAGCATCTTAACGGGTGCTTTTTGCACATTTGTAAGAAGGAGATGATTATATGAAAAGATTGTCTGCAATAGTGTTAATTACAATAGCTTCAGTATATATTTTAGCAGGATGTACCATGATGCCAGCTTCTCAGGAAACTGGTGTGGGACCTGACGAATATGCAGAAATTAAAAGTACAGAAGCAATAAACAAAGAAAATGAAGACCTAAAAAAGGAACTTGAAAGCAAAAAAACTGAAATTAGTAAAATGGAAAAAGATTACCTTGAGCTTGCAAAGAATAATGAAACAATGTTGTCTAAGCTTGAGGAAGCCGAAACTAAATTGAATATTTTGGGGAATGAAGGAATACCTAAGTTTAATTCTGAGAAAAATGATAAGAATAGCATTGTGGCTTATTTAAACAACAACAAAACTGAATTGGAAAAAAGACTAAAGGGAATAGAAATTGTTGATAGTACTGATGAAAGTAAAGTTTTGTTTTATACTACAGGATACGGTGAAGTCCTTAATCAACTGTTTATCTGGAATCAAGGCGAAAACGAACCTATATTGATTGATGGTGCTGATTTTGAAAAAGGCGGTTTACTTAGCTGGATAGATAATAAATTTCTTGAAATAAAATCAGGTGGCAATGAATATAAAATATTGAATGTAGGCAGTAAAAACATAATCAGCAAATTTTCTTCAAAACAAGATGCATATTTAATTCCTGAAACATCATCATATATTATGCAAAAGAAAGATAATGGCACATTTGTAATTTATGACTTCATAAACTCAAAGGAACAAGATATAACTCTTGATAATAAAGGTAAATTCACAGCATTTGAAATAAATGGAGGTAATATTATATTCAAAGGGGTTTATACGGATGAAAATGAAACCCAATACTCAGTAGAAGCATCTATGAGTATAGATAAATTAAAGGAAAAATATAATATTTTAACCTTAAATGAAGTAATCGAAATTAAAGAGAATAACGGTAATTCGACTAACAATGAAACAACAAATGAAGGAACGGTATGATGATATATGATGTTGTAATAATTGGAGCAGGACCTGCAGGTCTTTTCAGCGCTTTATCTTTAAACAAAGAAAAAGTACTGCTTATCGAAAAAAATAAACAACCGGGAAAAAAACTGCTTATATCCGGTGCAGGTCAGTGCAATTATACAAATTACTGCAGTATGGAAGAATTCTTAAAAAGGTACGGAGATAAGGGCAGGTTCTTAAAAACTGCTCTTTATAATTTTACGAATAAAGATGCTGTTGAATTTTTTAAGAAAAAGGGGTTAGAAAGCCTTGTAAGGGAAGATAACAAGGTATTTCCCATAACGCTTAATTCATCTGATATATTAAATGTGCTCATTAATAGTTGCATTGAAAAAGGTGTAGAAATTAGGTATGAAGAATCTGCAATAAAAATAAGTTATGACGATATAAATCAAATGTATTTGATTAAAACTAATAAGGGAAACCACGCTGCGTTAAATCTTATAATAGCTTCAGGAGGCATGACATATCCTAACACCGGTTCTACAGGAGAAGGATATGCCTTTGCAAAAGATCTCGGTCATACAATAATTTCACCAAGGGAAGCACTTGCTCCTGTTTATGCAGATAGCTACCAGTTCAAGGAATTATCAGGGATTTCCTTTGAAAACATCGGTGTGACACTTTGGAGAAATAATAAGAAAATTAATGAATTCAAAGGTGATTTTCTTTTCACTCATGTTAATATTTCAGGTCCTGTTATATTAAATAATTCCAGGCATTTTGAAATAGGAGATATATTAAGGATAAATTTCACTCAATTTAAAAATGCAGAAGAATTTAAAAAGTATTTCGATGAGTTGATAGCCAATTCAGGAAGACTTAATGTTAAGACAGCAATAAAAAATATTAATCTTCCTAAAAGGTTCATTGAGAAGGTTATGGAGCTTTCACAGGTTCATGAAGAAACAACATGCAGTCAGCTGGATAAGGTTAAAAGGAAGAAATTAGCGGAGTTAATTTCTGATTTTCCATTCAAAGTTGAAAGATTGGGAAGCTCAAGTATTGCCATGGTAACAAAAGGCGGTGTATCAACCGATGAAATAATCAACAAAACAATGGAATCTAAATTAAAACCTAATTTATTTTTTGCTGGCGAAATTATAGATTATGATGGTGATACTGGGGGATTTAATATACAAGCAGCTTTTTCTACTGGAAAATTAGCAGCCGAAAGCATCAATAAAAAATAAAAACCACCAATGGTGGTTTTTTATTAACTATTGATAATATTAAAGTTTAAATCTTCCTTTTACTGCATTCAATATAGCTGCTATTATGATTGAATACAGTGGAATCATAAAGAAATTGGTTAAGATTCTTGCCGGAAGGAATATCATGATGCCCTTTCCGTACAATATGGATAAAAAATAAGTGTTTAATAAAATTGATGTTATAAGCTGAGTTACGCTTACAGTGAATACAATTTTATTCATATTAAAGTCGTTGCTTGAAGAATTTACTTTTATTGGAATCAGTAAGTAAATTGCAACCAATATAAAGAACCCTATGATGTAGAAAGGACTCAGCTCTTTGCCGTTATAAAGAATGCCATTTTCAAATTGGAGCATTCCATTGAAAATAAATACTGATACAAATCCAACAGAAAGCAGTGCTATGAAAATAGTATTAAGGATATTATAGTTAAAATCCTTTTTTAGGTGCTTAAAAATTAATCCGGGTATGAAACCGCTCAATGCACTCACTAGAGTAAATCCAGGAAAAAATGGTCCTCCGGGTTTAGCAATAAAATTAATAATATCAGATGCTGCCCCTGATATAAATCCAGCTGCTGGTCCTAATATTATTCCAGACAACATTAGCGGAATT
>JAQSYS010000251.1 GCA_029256005.1 Sedimentibacter sp. | reverse complement strand
TGCTGTTTTATTGTCTAGGTTCTTGCCGTCTCTTGCGACAGCTTGACTAGTCTACCACATCTCTACGATGTTGTCAACTGCCATTTTTTTCTTTTTTTCTTACCTCTTGGAGATAAGTTTACTTGTTTGCTTTGTCTCTTCGACAGCTTTGTTAGTTTATCACAATTATATTTAATTGTCAATAAGTTTTTTACTTACTTTTCAACTGTTTTTTACATTTATCACCGCGAATTTAAAGTGCTTTATTATTGTAGCTCAACTAATATTCTTTGTCAATCCCTTATTTCAAATTTATACAACTTTTTTATCTTCATTATTATATATCAAAATTGATTTAACTCGGAACCCCTCAAAATGAGGGGCTCAAATTTATACCTTTAATTCAGAAAAATCATATATTTTTGTCTATTTCAGCTTTGATACTTAAAGCTACAGAATCATTTGGATTAATTTTTAAAGCAGTTTGAATATCTTCTTTGGCCCTGTCTAACTGATCATTATATAAATATGATACTGCACGGTTGCAAAACACTTCACAGTTGCCTGGATCTATGTTTAACACATGCGTAAACAGTTCTGAAGCCTCCACGTATTTACCCCTACACAACTTGCATAAACCAAGTTCATTTAATGCATCCTTTTGTTCAGCTTCTAGTTTTAAAACATTCTCAAAGTATGTCTCAGCGATATCATATTTCCCAAGCATTCTGTAAGCCAGCCCAATAAAGAACAATAGATTCCACCAATTGCTGAAATTTTTTACCAATGGCAATAATAAATCCAATCCTTCATCCGGCTTTTCTTTTAAAACCAGATTATATCCGTTTTCAAAATCAACATATGGTTTTAGGTTTATCAATTCATTTCTGATTTCATCTATCCTTAAAACATCATCATCAATAACCTGATGCTTGTTCCAAATAATATCAGCTTTTAAATACTGCTGGCTTCTTTTATAGTAATAGCCAAGCTTATAATAAGCCAAAGCAAACTTGTCATCATAATCAAGGCATTTTTCAAAATATCTGTTTGCCTCCTCCAGAAAATATTGGCTAAGGAGCTCCTTATTATCCATGTTAAGTTTCAATCCCATATTTTCTAATGCTGAAGCATATACAAAGTTGCTTTTTTCATTTTCTTCTAAATTTAATAATGCTTTTCCGTAAACTACCGCATCTTCTCTTTCATTTTCATTGAAATTATTTATGCAATATATAATGTAAGGCTTTATATCAAATTCAAGCTGATGAAGCATATTTTCATATTCGGTTATAAATTCAAAATTGATATCTGAACCTATTATAAATATTATTCCGTCAATGATATTGTTTAAAGTTATTCCATCTCTTTCATCTTGCTTCTTAACATCTTCCAAGAGCTTTTGTACTCTTACAGGAACGGGCAATTCATAATCTGCTATATATGATTTATCTTTGAAGCTTATAGACGCACCCTTTTTTATTGTAACAAATGATATATCATCTCTTTTCTTATCATAAAACTCATTAAAATACTTTTCCTTTTTGTTCATTTTCCTTCTCCTCTATAAAATCATTTATTATATATGTCTTGCATCGATTAAAAATATTATCCTTGTTCTTATATATAAATAACACAGAATCATTGCCTATTTCAGCTATTCTGAATCCATTAACGATTTTTATTTCCTTATCTGTTTCATTAAAATACATTTCTTTAAACTTATCATCGTTAGATAAAAATCTTCTTAATGGCTTGTATTTTTCTTCTGCCTGCTTATTTAAGAAGTCAGGTAAGTCTTCAAATTGATTGTTAAATATGTAGTCATATCTCAAACAACAAACAAACTCTTCTGCCATTTTATTAATGTGTTTTAAATATTCAAACAATATTCTGTAAAGTTTTTTTCTACTGTGAGACATTTTGTACAAATCATTTTGCTGCCAATAATAGCTGAAGTGTTCGTAAAATTCAAATGCAGATTCAATGAATAAATTGCTTAATATGTAATTAAGAGACTTTTCAAAGTATTTCTCGTTGTAATATTTATCTACTAACTCTTCAATATTCTTTAATATTAATATTTCATCCACTGAAATGTATTTTGTGCATATGACTTCATATGGTGATAATCGTCTGTATTTGATTTCATGCTTATTTAAATCTTCATAAATTTGTGTCCCCTTTAAAACCTTTAAAAATCCAAGCTGTATCTTTTCAGCATTAAGCTTGTGAATACCATCGAAGGATTCTTTAAATGTAGCGTAATTTTCATAGGGAAGTCCTGCAATTAAATCCAGATGTATGTGCACATTTCTGCCATTTGCTATTCCTTCAATTACTTTGTTAAGTTTTTCAATGTTCATATGCCTATTAATTTCTGCAAGAGTTTTGTTATTTAATGATTGAACACCTATTTCAAACTGAAACATATTGACAGGTAGCTTGTTTATATATTTTAAAAATTCATCATTTATAATATCAGCTGTAATTTCGAAATGTATTGTCATATAATTTTTATTATGTTCAATTATATAGTCCATGATTTCCATAGATCTTTTATAATCTGCATTAAAGGTTCTGTCAACAAACTTAATTTGTCTTGCCTGTGTATTTAATAGCATACTTAAATCTGTTTTCACTCTATCTATAGAAAGAGTCCTCATTTTTTTATCTATAGAAGACATGCAGAAGCTGCAGCTAAACGGACATCCTCTGGAAGATTCATAATAAATTATCTTATCCTCAAACTTATCATTTTCTTCATATGGATAATTAATAATGTCTAGTGAATTAATCGGTTCCCTATATTGATTTATTACAATATTTTCATTTTCTCTGTATGCCAGTCCACTAATGTTTTTCAGTACAGGATTATCGCTTTTAAATTCCAGAAGAAATTCCTTGAAAGTTAATTCACCTTCGCCAATAACAACATAGTCAACAAATGGTTCATTTTTCATAAATTTATCTGTTTCAAATGAAACCTCAGGTCCGCCGCATAAGATTTTTATATTCTTTTTAGCTTGCTTGATTATGTAAACTAACTCCTTTATATATTCAATATTCCAGATATAACAAGAAAAACAAATTAAATCTGCATTCGCAGAAAATATTTCACTAAGTATGTATTCCTGCTTTTGATTAACTGTAAACTCCTTTATTTCAATTATAAATTCTTCAGATTCAATATCTTTGCAGAATTTTTTTAAATATCTTACTGCAAGATTTGCATGAATGAATTTTGAATCCAGAGTCACTAACAAAATTTTCATATATTCACCCTTATAAGTCCTGATTTATTCTTAAGTATAATTTCCTTCTCTCCCCTTTTTAACACCTTGCATTTTCCAAGAAGAGGATGGTTAAATGTTGCATAATTCAAAAATTCTTTAATATCCGGCATATTATCCATTGATATTTTAAGCTTTTCGGGACTTATTAGACCTTTCCTAAGTTTAAATAAATATAAAGAAAAACTGTCTATAACTGTTTCATTGGCATCCGCTATTAAAATTTCATGTTTTACTTCATTATATATATAATGAAGTGAATTAAACTCACTTTTAAGATTATCCGTAAATAGCTCTGATTTAGAAAGCATTTTTATTCTTTCTTTTTCAAATTCTATTAAGCT
>JAQSYS010000250.1 GCA_029256005.1 Sedimentibacter sp. | reverse complement strand
CGTCTCTTTGCAAATTTATCTAATTCACCTTCATAGATAGTTTCTAATTCATCTATGATTTTATCAGTCACATTTAATCCTAACTTTTCACCAGCACGGTCAATCAGCAAAATAGCTTCTTTTACTGTTACAGGTTTATTTGGATTAAAGTACTTTCCATCACCCTTAGCAATACCCAGCTTTTTAGCTTTTGCTATTGAACTATAAAAATAATCATTTTTATAAACGTCTTCAAAAGCTTCTTCAACGTCTTCATATTCAATATCAAGTTCCTCATGCTTTTCTAACATTCTCATAATCATGACAATAACGTCTCCGCGTTTCACATTGCCACTTAACCCATAATCACCGTTTCCATATCCTTTAACAATTTCATTGTTAATTAATTTTTGTAGAGCCTCTTCATATTCTTCCATCTTTATTTCATATTTCTTGTCAAAGTGCTCGAATCTCTTGTGTTTAGGTGATGCAAATGCAGCAGTTGTAAATATCATGCTCAATACAACTACCAGCGCCATAATTCGTACCATACGTTTATTCATCATATATTCCCTCCATATATTATAAAAATATTATTGTATCTGGTACTTTTTAGATACATTATATGTTTCGTACACATATTACAATTTTTGGGGGTAGAAATATACTAATTAAATTCAATAAATTGATTGTTTACATCAACAATATACTTGTTGCATACCCCTTGAAATCTGTTTTTTATAAGAAATTCTATTTCATTCATTGAATTATATAAGGAGGACCCTTCTTCACATTCAAAGCCTACCAGCTGGAAAAATACATCATGGCTGTTTAAAGTTATTTTCCCAAGTTCGCTTTGTCTCCAAACCCACTTTAGAGTCTGAACAACGTTACCGCTTGCAAATACTAATTCTCCTTCTGGAACTTCCTCATATTCTTCGGCCCCAAATGGCAAAAAAATATCCCCTTTTCTGCTGTAGCGAACTTCCAAATCCTCATGAATATCATTTAAATCATGCCCACCTAGAGATATGACATTCTCTACAGAAACAGCATTGCATAAATCGACAAGCGCATTTATAACTGGAAGTTCTCCTCCTTTAAGTATTCTCTTAAACATAGCTTCAACCGATGGAGGGTATTTATTAGGATTAATACCTGATTTAATCATTACTTCTCTGTATAATGCCACATTATGTAATTCTCTAAGCTGGTCAAGCTTAATTTCTTTTCTCATATTTAATTCCGCGTTTCTTAATCTTTCTTCATCATTTGCCATTGTTTCTGTATTTTGAATATTATGGGCAACTAAAATTCCAAATTTAATATTAGGATTTAAATCAAAAACATTTTTATCTATTGAATATTTCATTTTTTCTCCTTTGTTGTTTTTTTATATTTTTTTAAGATAAGCTCATATTATAAATATTATAGCTTATTTACCAAAATATACAATTAATTAATATGAATTTTTTATTTCTTATAAATTAATCCGTTATTCAAAGGATATATTTTTTTATTTTGAAAATAATAATAGAGGAGGTGTTTTATATGAATTTTTCACAGAAAGAAAGAACATTATTAGAAGATCAAAAAAACCATGAGCAAATTTGTATTCAAAAATATTCGAATTACGCAAGTTTAGCACAGGATCCTCAATTAAAGAATATTTTCAAACAAAATGGTCAAATTGAGCAGGAACACTATAATACAATAGATCAGTTGTTAAAAGGTCAGATGCCTCAAATGCAACAATCTGGATCTCAACAAAACAGCGGATCTCAGCAACAAGGCGGTGGCCAGCAAATGCAGATGAAATCACAGCAGAATCAGCAAATGCAATCACAACAAAGCAATCAAATGCAGATGAGTCAATCATCAAGCTTTATGCCAAGTGGTCAATCTCAAAACTTCAACTCTTCTGACAAAGATTTATGTACTGATATGCTTATGACAGAAAAATATGTTTCCGGAGCATACAATACAGCTATATTTGAATTTAGAGATACTCAGGTTCGTAACATTTTAAACCACATTCAAAAAGAAGAACAGCAACATGGCGAATCTATATTCAAATATATGGAAAGCAACGGAATGTATCAGGCGAAATAAAACTTGTTCATATAAAAAAAGCGTCTTTGACGCTTTTTTTATATGAATTTATTTAAATCAAAATTAAAAAAACATGTTTCTTTTGCTTATTTATTAACTAACTTGTTTTAACAAATAACTTTATTTTTACTTTTAAAGACTATGTATAAATTTATTTTATAATGAATTTTTAGATAACTCTTCATATCGCTTGAATTTTCAACATTCCTTGGGCATGCCCAAATATTTGTGCTTGAAAAATTTTCTTGATTGTATTATAATTAACATGTCAAGATAATTTGACAAGCATCATACTTTATATTAGGAGAGTAAAAATGTCAGAAAACAAGCAACTTACAAGAAAAGATTTTCTTAAAGGCATGGGATATACTGCAGCAAGCGTAGTTGCAGTCGGCTCATTAGGCGGATTGCTTACCGGATGTACAAGCACTGCACCAGCAGCAGATGTTGATACTTCACAAACACCGGCATATCCATGGACTTATAAGAAATTGGATCTTGCAGTAGTAGAAGCGGCTGCTTACAAAGGATATAAAGAAAAGGGTGGCTGAGGCGCTGGAGTAGCTGAAGGGTTCTTCGGCACATTAGCAACTGAAGTTGGTTATCCATACAATCAAATTCCACGAGCAGCATTTACAAACTATGGTGCTGGATTTCAACAAGGAGCATTATGTGGCGCACTCGGTGTAGCTGCGGTATGCATTGGATCTGTTTGTGAACCAGACACAGCAAAGAAAGTACTGGTAGAATTAGAAAACTGGTACAAAGAAGCAGAACTTCCTATGTATCAACCAGATATGGAATTGCCTACAACAGTGGCAGATTCGATTTTATGTAATGATTCTGTTGGTAAATTCATGGAAAAAACAAAATTTGAATACGGTAGCAATGAAAGAAAAACTCGTTGTGCTGGCGTTACAGCCGATGTAACTAAGAAAATGGTTGAGCTCTTAAACGCTCAATTTGCTTAAAAATAATTAAACGAGGAGTAATCCTCGTTTAATTATTTTATTTTTTAATTGATAATATGTACAATTAATATTATAATAAATAAAAAAGTTCTAAAGGTGGTATTATATGTTTGGCAAAATTGGAGCAACAGAGCTTATTTTAATATTAGCTATTGCACTTATAATTTTTGGTCCATCAAAGCTTCCTCAAATAGGTAAATCCATTGGAGAAGCACTTGGTCAATTTAAGGCACATGCCAATAAAATTACTGAAGATTCGAGCTCGGAAGATAAAGATTCAAAAAATGATGATAACAAAATTTAAATACAAAAAAATACTTAAATAGAATTATTTAAGTATTTTTTGTTTTTATAATCTGAAACATTATCATTAGTTAATTTATTGTCATAAATTGTTATTAATGACCAATTTAAAACACTATATAACATATTATTAATAATATTTACATTCAAAATTCAAAATGTTCGTTGACAATACGTAAATCTATATGTTACTATTATAATGTTAATTTATTAAACTTTGGAATTAATTCATCTATTGATACATTAAATGTATGTATATATTACT
>JAQSYS010000249.1 GCA_029256005.1 Sedimentibacter sp. | reverse complement strand
CTTAGTCCATTTTTATTTCAACAATTTTTCTTTTTAGCTCTTCTATTGTCTGCTGAGATGATACAATCTTGCTGCACCAGTCAGCAACAGGGCTTTCGGGATTATCTTTTTCGCTTTCAAAAATAAATTTACCCAAGTCCAAAAAATATTGAGTGATTTGCTTTTCTTCTGCTGAAATTGCTTGATTAAGCTTTGTAGTTTCAGCAAAATCCTTTGCTTTTTCAGTAGCAGTCTCTGCTGCATCACCCAGTTTCTTTCCCAACTTATCGAAAAATGCCATCCTATCTCTCCTTCCAATACATAAAATTTGCTTACATTAAGTTTATACCATTAATATGCAATTCTAAACATAAAGTATAAAACTCTGGTATACTCTGGAAATATATTATATAATAATGTAAAATAAAAAAATGTAATAATTAGGGGAATAATATAACAGGAAGGAATTAATTATGGAATGTACCTGCTGCTCTAACGATTTATGCACATCAAAAATTGCTTTATTCAGCATGCTTTCAAATGATGAGCAACTTGAACTTATATCAAAATCCAAGCATCTTGATTTCAAGAAGGGTGACATAATATTCAGAGAGTCAGATCCGTCTGATAAAATCATGATAGTGCGTTTCGGTAAAATAAAATTGAATCATTTTTCTGTGGAAGGAAAAGAACTTGTAACAGATATTCTTGTTGAAAGTGATATATATGGCGAACAGAATATTTTTAGTGGTGGAAATTACGATGTAAATGCTGTTGCATTGGAAGACTCAGGAGTATGTATGATTTCACAATCAGACATCCAAAAGATGGTCATGAATAGACCTGAAGCTGGTGTTAAACTTTTAGGAGCTATCGGGTCTAAATTATCATCAGCAAATGAAATTATTGATCTTTTATCAATTAATGATGCCAAAGCAAGATTAGCAGGATTTTTGATTTATAGAATGAAGCGAACAAATAAGGAAATAATTGAATTATCCCGTGATGATATAGCAGCATATACAAGGCTCACTAGGGAGACTGTAAGCAGGAAGCTAAGCGAGCTTAAAGAAGAGGGAGTAATAGAGGTTTCCGGTCATAAGAAAATTAAAATAATTGACAAGGAAACACTCCGAGATATTTCAGAATCAGGAAAATAATTTAAAAATTATTTGATTTATGATTTGAATCACATTTTTATGGTATAACTATGAATATAATAAACACATAAATGAAATAATGAAACGAACGATAAGTTTCATCATCAAAAATGAAGGAGGAAAATATGAAAAAACTTGTTAAAAATAATGTATACTGGGTAGGGAAAATTGATTGGGAGCTTGAATCTTTTCATGGAGCTGACTATACAATCAATCACGGTTCAAGCCAAAACGCATATTTAATTCAAGAGGAAAAGACAGTACTTATTGATACAATATGGAAGCCGCATTCAACAGAATTTATTGATAACCTAGAATCAGAAATTGATTTAAATAAAATTGACTTTATTGTAGCAAATCATGGAGAAGTTGACCACAGCGGTTCATTGCCGGCACTTATGGAAAGAATACCAAACACGCCGATTTATTGTACAGCAAACGGAGTGAAATCATTGGTTGGTCAATATCATCATCCAGAGTGGAATTTCAAGGTTGTTAAAACAGGTGATTCAGTAGATATAGGAAATGGAAAGCAGCTGGTTTTTGTAGAAATGAGAATGCTTCATTGGCCGGACAGCATGGCAACTTACATGACAGGTGACAACATATTGTTCTCTAACGATGCATTTGGTCAGCATTTTGCAGTTGAGGAGCTTTTCAATGACAAAGCAAATCAATGCTTTTTATGGGAAGAGGCAATGAAGTATTATGCAAACATACTGAACCCATTCTCGCCATTAGTTAAAAAGAAAATAGAAGAGATATTAAGCTTAAAACTCCCTATAGATATAATTGCAACAAGTCACGGTGTTTTATGGAGAGATAACCCGACACAAATAGTTGAAAAGTACTATGAGTGGTCACAGGCCTATCAGGAAGATCAAATAACAATAGCATATGATACAATGTGGGAAGGAACAACTCAGCTTGCTCACAGGATTGCAAAAGAAATATCCAAAATATCGCCTGATACTCGTGTGAAAATATTTAACATTTCAAAGACAAACAAAAATGACATCATGACAGAAGTATTTAAATCAAAGGCAATTGCAGTTGGTTCGCCAACGGTAGGTCAGGATATTTTATCCTCAGTAGGAGGATGGCTGGACTTCCTAAAAGAATTGAAATTTAAAAATAAGAAGGCAGCAGTGTTTGGATGCTATGGTTGGAGCGGAGAGTCACCAGCTGTTTTGAGAAAAAGATTGACTGAAGCAGGCTTTGAAGTTGTAGAACCTGAAATTAAATGCAATTGGAACCCTCAAGGCGAAGATTTGGATAAGGCAGAAGATATAGCTAAAGCACTTTGCTCAAAATAATATAAATAATTAAAAGTCCGTCACTATAAAGGTGGCGGACTTTTAAGATTTCCTAAGGAATCTTTCCCTATAATTAATTAATAATAAAATGTTTTCATGGAAATATAGATATATAAATGGTATAATGCTATTAATAAATTTAACTTTGAGGTGCAATATGTATAATAAGATTATTTATACGTTGTGGTTAAAAACCAGAAGGTTTTGTATTGTAGCACTAATTGGTATAATAGCATTTTCATATATATATAATTATCTGTTGAAATAGGAGGATAAATGGAAAGATATTATTTTGATGAGTCTTACAAAAGAAGTCTCATCAGTAAAGTATTGGCAGAATTTTTTGTATTGTTGCTGATATGTACAATAGGAATGTTTTTTGGAAAAATGTTTGTTCCGCCGCAGTTTGCATTTCTTGCAGGTATCGGCTCAATAATAGTATTAATAGTGGCAGCCATAACAAGGAGAAGCCAAAACAAATCATATTCAAGAGTTAATTGTTATTCTGTGGCATTTTTGATGGGCATCAGTACCTATCCGGCAATATATTACTATGTTTCAACCATAGGCTCTGAAATGGTTTTAGTATCAGTTGGGATAACAACAGCCATATTTGGCAGTATAGCATTGTACTCGGCTAAATCAAAAAGAGATTTTTCCTTTATGGGAGGAACTCTGTTTGCAGGATTGATAGCATTGATATTAATCGGAATAGTAGGTTTGTTTTTAAGGTCCGATATTTATCATCTGGCAATGTCATGGCTTGGAATATTAATATTCAGCGGATATGTGCTGCACGATGTTTCTGTTATAAAAAACAGAGCATTCACAGAAGACGATGTTCCGGGATTAGCACTTAGCTTATTCCTAGATTTCATAAATATTTTGCTTTATGTGTTAAGAATAGTTTCAAGATTCAACAGCAGAGATTAGAACATAAAATCCCATAAATATGGGATTTTTTTATGCAGAGAATCATTAAAAAGGTTGGTAAAATTTTAACAATAGTTTGACAATTGAAATAATCTAGAGTATTATTTCGTTTGGAAGAGTAATATGATTTGGAGTTGAAAAATGAATTTAATACATGTAAAGGGCAACACATATTGTATAGAAGTGGGTATGTCCTATATACCATTTTATAAACTAAATGAAAAAGATATTATCATGCTCGACACAGGTGCT
>JAQSYS010000248.1 GCA_029256005.1 Sedimentibacter sp. | reverse complement strand
CGTTAAAAAACATATAAATGATATATCTTCAAAATACATAATAGATGGTGAAACATCAGAGCAGGCAATAATGTTTCTTCCTGCAGAGGCAATATTTGCTGAAATAAATGCATATCATCAAGATTTGATTGACTTTGCAGGAAGTAAAAGGGTATGGATTGCTTCACCAACTACACTTATGTCAGTTTTGTCAACAGTGCAGGTAGTTATAAGAAATATGGAAAGAGAAAAATATGCATCCATAATTCATGACGAACTCAATAATCTAGGAAGGGAATTCAAGCTGTATAAAGACAGGTGGGATTCACTGGCCAAGGACATCAGAAAAGTTTCAGATGACGTTGATAAAATACATATCACTTCAAATAAAATAGAAAAGAAGTTTGACAGAATTTCAAAGGTTGAAATGAGTGACTTTGAGGAAAAAGAAGAAATAGGCACAGCATTTGCAGATTAATAATTACATAAAAAAATATTTTGGTAAACCATAGCACAATAAATGTAAAAATTCCCAATATTATAATAAAAAAATCTCTTGATTTTTATATCTCAATGTGTTAATATCTTTAAGTGACTAAGCCGTAGTGATGGAATGGCAGACGTGACGGACTCAAAATCCGTTGGTGGCAACACCGTGGGGGTTCAAGTCCCTTCTACGGCATTGAGGTTAAAAAAATAGACCAGTTTGGTCTATTTTTTTATACTATTTTATCTCAATGATTCATTCTCGTCTAATATTCTATTAATATGCTTTGCAAAGGTAATTGTGGTAACTGATGCTGCAATGAAATCTGAAACAGGTTCTGCAAGGAATACTGCAAATACTTTGTTTTCGAAGAACATTGGCAATATGAATATTAAAGGAATTAAGAGCACTATTTTTCTAAGCAATGCTAAAAACATTGATACCTTTGCTTGTCCTAAAGCAACAAAAGTTTGTTGACATGAATTTTGTGCTGCCATAACAAATGCAGTTGCCATATATATACGAGCAGCCCATACTGCGTAGTTCTTTAACACAGGGTCATTAGTAAATATTGAAACAAAAGCATTTGTAAATATCATCATTAAGATCCACATTATTACTGTGTAGATAAATGCACTTTTTATTAGAAGTTTAAATGTGTTTTTAACTCTTTTATTGTTTTTGGCTCCATAATTATAGCTTGTAATTGGCTGGGCTCCTTGTGTTAGTCCAACCAGAGGAAGATGCAATATTTGCATTAAGCTTGACAATATGGTCATGGAGCCTACTGCTATGTCACCACCGTATTTTTTAAGAGAAAAATTAAATGCTATATTTAATAAGCTTTCTGTGCTTTGCATAATAAATGGAGACATGCCAAGAATTAAAACAGGTAAAATAACAGCTTTGTTAATTTTTAAGTTTTCTTTTCTTATTTTTAATTTTGATTTTGTACCTGTTAGAAATTTTAAAACCCAAAAGGCAGAAAGTGCTTGTGATAATACTGTAGCAACTGCAGCGCCTCTCACTCCCATATTGAACCCAAACATTAATATTGGATCAAGAATTATATTACAGACAGCTCCTATAATAACAGTAAGCATGCTGAATTTCGCATAGCCTTGTGTAGATATAAAACTGTTTAATCCAAGCGTCATTTGTACAAAAATAGTTCCACATACATAAATGCTTAAGTATTCCATTCCATATTTAATTGTGTTAGGGCTTGCACCAAAAATCCATAGCAGCTTTTCGCCAAAAATTAAAAATATCAAAGTTAGTAATAATGAAATAATCAGCAGAGCAGAAAAACAACTTCCTAATATTTTTTCAGCTTCCTTATCATTTTGTTCACCCATCTTAATTGCTGCTCTTGGAGCTCCACCCATTCCAATGAGGCTGCTGAAAGCAGAAATTATTATAATTATAGGCATCGTTATGCCTACACCTGTCAATGCATCTGAGCCTATGTTGGGCATGTGGCCTATATATATCCTGTCAACAATGTTGTATAGCATATTGACCAATTGAGCAGTTATTGATGGTAGTGCAAGACTAAAAAGAAGTTTTCCTATTTTTTCAGTCCCTAATTTATTGGTTCTGTCAGTATTCATATTTTCTCCAGTCAAATTACAAGTTAGTATTTCAAATTCATATTATATAACCAATCAATATATCTTTCAACATGATTATGAATAAAATTTCGTTGTTATTTATATAACTTTTGATGAAATTTACGCTAATACATGCTATAATTTTAAGTAACGAGTTTCCAAGAATCAACAAAAATCTGGTTCTGAATAATAAGTAAGGTGTGATACAATGAATGAGGCTGTAAAACTATTAAAAAAATATTATGGGTATGATTCATTTAGAAAAGGGCAAAGTGAAATAATAGAAAATATTATGTCACATAGGGATGTGCTGGCAATAATGCCTACAGGCGGAGGAAAATCGTTATGCTATCAAATTCCTTCCATGCTTATGGAGGGAACAACCATAGTTATTTCACCATTAATTTCTTTAATGAAGGACCAGGTGGACACTTTACAGCAAATGGGCGTACCTTCAGCATTTATAAACAGCTCATTATCCATGAGTGAATTAAGACAGATAATATATGAGGCTAATCAAAATAAATATAAGCTGTTGTATGTGGCTCCTGAAAGGTTGGAATCTGAGAACTTTATAGAATTACTTCGAAATATAAAGATTTCTATGATAGCTGTTGATGAAGCACATTGTGTATCTCAATGGGGTCACGATTTCAGACCAAGCTATTTGAAAATTAAAAAACTAAGAGAAATATGTGAAGATAACCCGGTAGTATCTGCTTTTACTGCAACTGCAACACCTGAGGTTAAGAGAGATATTATTAATTTAATGGGGTTGAATGATCATTATGAAATAATAACCGGCTTCGACAGAGCAAATTTAAAATTTGAAGTTGAAAGAACAAATAAAAAATATCCATTCGTTTTAAATTATGTTGAAAAACATAAAGGAAAAACAGGAATTATATACTGTCTTACTAGAAAATTAACTGATGAGGTATGTGCTCGTCTTAAAGGTGCAGGATATAAAGCAGTGAAGTATCATGCAGGTTTAAGCGACTTGGAAAGAAGCAAAAATCAGGACGATTTTCTCTATGATAATGCAGATATTATGGTGGCTACCAATGCCTTTGGTATGGGAATTGACAAGCTTGATATAAGGTATGTAATTCATTACAACATGCCAAAAAACATAGAATCATATTATCAGGAGGCAGGAAGGGCAGGCAGAGATGGCGAGCCTTCTGACTGCATTTTATTGTTCAGCCCTCAGGATATTGTTATGAATAATTTCTTAATTGATAACAGTTTGTCAGATAATGTGTCTAAGACAAATGAGTATGCTAAGCTTAGGGATATGACTAATTACTGCAACACTGACAAATGTTTAAGAAGAAATCTTATAAACTATTTTGATTCAACCTATGATGTTGATAATTGTCACAATTGCGGTAATTGCTTAAGCGAAATTGAAAGTAATGATATTACAATAGAAGCTCAAAAAATTTTATCTTGTATGTATAGGATGGGTGAAAGGTTTGGTAGTAATGTTGTCATTGATGTTTTGAAAGGAAGCCAAAATCAACGAATAAAGTCATTGAATTTCCATAAATTAAGTACATACGGTTTAATGAAGGATTATGATAAGGATGTATTGAAAGAA
>JAQSYS010000009.1 GCA_029256005.1 Sedimentibacter sp. | reverse complement strand
GGGTAAGAAAGATCCAATAATAAGTTTTAGAGCATATTTATTAAAGGAAGGCATCGATGAAAATGAAATTGCATCAATAGAAGCTGCAATGGAAAAAGAGATAGATGAAGCAGTACAATACGCTATGGATTCTCCACTTCCGGATCCTAGTGAAGTTACTACTGATGTGTATTCCAGCGATAATGAGAGGTGTGTAGCAAGATGAAAAAAATAACTATAAGCAAAGCTATAAGCGAAGGCTTGCATGAAGAAATGTTGAGAGACGAAAATGTCATAATACTTGGTGAAGATGTTGGTAAAATGGGTAATGTATTTGCCATGACACAAGGCTTCCAAGAAGAATTTGGTGCTCATAGAGTAATTGATACACCAATAAGTGAGTCAGGTTTCGTAGGTATGTCAGTAGGAGCAGCAATGAGAGGTTTACGTCCTGTTGTTGAATTAATGTATATTGATTTTATCGGTGTTTCTATGGATCCAATTTTGAATCAGGCAGCTAAAATGAGATACATGACTGGCGGACAGGTTAATGTTCCAATGGTTCTTCGTGCTCCACAAGGTTCAGGAAGAAGAAATGCTGGACAGCATTCACAAAACTTAGAAACATTCTTTACTCATATTCCGGGATTAAAAGTTGTTTGCCCATCAACCGCAAAGGATGCAAAGGGATTAATAAAAGCAGCAATCAGAGATGATGATCCTGTAATATTTTTAGAGCACAGATTATTATATGCTAAGAAAGAAGAAATTCCAGAAGAAGAATATATTATTCCGTTAGGAAAAGCAGATATAAAGCGTGAAGGCAAGGATATAACTGTGATAACATGGTCACGTCAGGTTTACTTTGCTTTAGAGGCAGCTGAAGAGTTAGAAAAGGAAGGCATTGATGTAGAAGTATTGGATCTTCGTTCACTAGTTCCATTAGATTGGGAAGCTATAAAGGAATCAGTATGCAAGACACACAATGTTGTAGTAGTTCATGAAGGAGTTAAAAGAAGTGGTTTTGGTGGAGAGCTTTCTGCACAAATAACAGAGGAATTGTTTGATGAACTGGATTCTCCTGTTGAACGTGTGGCAGCACTGAACGTGGTACCACCATTTGCACCTACATTGGAGGATGCATTCTTCCCACATCCAGAGGATATTGTAAAAGCAGTTAAGAAAGTATTAAATAAATAGGGAGGATTATAATGGCAACAGAAGTAATTATGCCGCAACTTGGTTTAACCATGGAAGAAGGCACCATAAGCAAATGGATAAAACAAGAAGGCGATAAAGTTAATGTAGGAGACGTCTTAGTTGAAATAACAACAGATAAGCTTTCAAGTGAAATAGAAAGTGAAGTTGAAGGCGTACTTCTAAAAGTAGTAGCACAAGAAGGCGAAGATATACCTGTCAAGGGTTTAATAGCTATAATAGGTAATGAAGGCGAAAAGGTTGGTGCTACAACAGCTCCAAAAGTAGCAACAGAAACAGTTGTAGAGGCTGCACCAAAGATAGCAGAATCTCCGAAGGCTCAAGCAGTTACTGAAACAGGACGCATTAAAGCTTCACCTTTGGCAAAGAAGACTGCAGTTGATCTAGGAGTTGAACTTGCAGGATTGTCAGGTTCCGGAACAGGTGGACGCATTATACAAAAAGATGTATTTGAAGCATCAGAAATTCAAAAATCACAACCTGTAGTACAAATTTCAGCACCAACACCTGTTGCTGCTCCAGCAGTCCAGGCAGCAAGTGCAGATATTATAAAACCATTATCTAACATGCGTAAAGTAATAGGAAAGAGAATGCAGGCTAATAAACAAATTGCACCTCACGTAACTATTACTACTGAAGTTAATGTAGATAAAACAGTGGCTTTAAGAAATAAGATAAATGCTCAACATACTGATGTAAGGTTCAGTTACAATGATATATTGGTTAAAATGGCAGCTACTGCTCTCAGAAGTTATCCAATACTGAATTCCTCTATAACAGAAGACAGCTTTATCATTCATGACAGAGTTAATATAGGGGTTGCGGTTGCGTTAGAAGAAGGATTGATTGTTCCGGTTGTCAGAGATGCTGACAGAAAAGGATTAAAAGCAATCACTACAGAAACAAAAGGACTTATTGCAAAAGCAAAATCTAACACTTTGTTACCTGATGAAATGTCAGGAGCTACATTCACAATAAGCAACCTAGGAGGCTATGACATCGATGGATTTACTCCTGTAATAAACCTCCCTGAAGCAGCTATATTGGGAGTGGGCAGAATAGTAAGAAAACCGATAGTTAATGAAAATGATGAAATAGTTCCTGCTTCAATGATGGTACTCAGCCTATCTTTTGACCATAGGGTTGTGGATGGTGCTACAGCAGCAGAGTTCTTGAAAAAATTAAAAGGTTATTTAGAAGATCCAGACAATATGTATATTTAAATAAAATAAAATATATTATACGCCGCTATCTCAAGCTCTATGCAGTAGGGGATAGCGGTTTAATACATTGAGGAGAAATTATGAGTGATAAAATTAAGGTAACTGTAATAGGCGGAGGCCCCGGAGGTTATGTGGCTGCAATTAGAGCAGCACAGCTAGGCAGTGAAGTTACATTGGTTGAAAAAGAGAATTTAGGCGGAACATGCTTAAACGTAGGGTGTATTCCGACAAAGGCACTTCTTCATTCTGCTGAGCTTTATGAAGAAGCAATAGAAGGTGCAAAATACGGTATCATAGCAAGTGACGTCAAGGTAGATTTTGCTAAGGTTCAGGAAAGAAAAAGAGCAATTACAAATCAATTGGTAACTGGAGTAAAAGGATTATTAGCTGCAAATAAAGTTAAAGTTATAAGCGGAGAAGCATCGTTTATTTCTAAGGATACAATTGAAGTAAAAACTTCTAAAGGAACTGAAATAATTAAATCTGACAAATATATTATTGCAACAGGTTCTGTTCCGGCAAAACCACCTATTCCGGGTATTGATTCAAAACAATGCATTGACTCAACAGGAGCTCTGGAACTTCAGAGTATTCCAAAATCAATGGTCATAGTTGGAGGCGGAGTAATCGGAGTTGAAATTGCAACATTATACAGTGCTTTTGGTTGCAAAATTGCAATAATTGAAATGCTCGATGAAATATTGCCGATGATGGATGGCGAGCTCACAAAGATGATTCGTGCAAAGCTTGCAAAGAAGGGCGTAGACATATATACAAGCGCTAAGGTTATGTCATTCAAGGATGCAGGAGCCAATGTTGAAGTATCGGTTCAGATGAAAGATGGAACAACAAAAGTATTTACAGGAGAAAATGCTTTAATATCAATAGGCAGAAGAACAAATACGCAAGCATTAGGATTAGAAAAAGCAGGTATTTTAAATGATAGAGGTAGAATTACAGTAAACGATAAAATGGAAACTAACATCTCTGGTATCTATGCTGTTGGTGACTGTATTGGGCAAATAATGCTTGCCCACATAGCATCTGCACAAGGAGAGGTTGCTGCTGAAAATGCATTAGGTCACAACAGCGTATTTGACAGTAAGACAAATCCTTCATGTGTTTATACAAAACCTGAATTTGCTTCAGTTGGACTAACTGAAGAAGCTGCAAAAGCTCAAGGAGTAGAATATATAGTAGGAAAATTCCCGCTAGCTGCTAATGGCAGGGCTATGATTATGGGAGAGGACGGAATGATTAAAATCATTGCCGGCAAAAAATACAAAGAAATTTTGGGTGCACATATACTTGGACCTAGAGCAACGGATCTCATAGGTGAATTAGCATTAGCTATAGGAATGGAAGCAACTATTGATGAGGTAATAGCTACTATACATGCACATCCGACTGTTGCAGAGGCAATAAAAGAAGCCACATTGGCAGTTGAAAAAAGAGCTATTCATATACCGAACAAATAATTTGTTTTATGGAGCAACAGCTGAACTTTGGAGAATGGAAATTAACCTTAGTCCAGCTTTTACTTCATGTTTAGGGAGGAACAATGAAAAAAATAGGATTTATTGGAATGGGTATCATGGGTTTGCCTATGGCTATTAATTTAGTTAAAAAAGGAAAATTGTCAGTAACAGGATTTGATGTTTTAGAAGATAAAAAAGTTGCTTTTATTGAAAATGGAGGCATATCAACAGACAATATAGATTCAATAGCTGAAAGCTGTAATATTATATTTCTTTGTCTTCCGACTAATGACTTAGTAAAGAATAGCATACAGCAAATATTAAATACCGGGAGAAAAGAAATAATTATTGTTGATTTGAGTTCAACATCTCCTAACGTAATCAGAGAAATGTATCTTAAATGTAAGGAGGCTGGAATAAGTTTATTAGATTCTCCGGTCAGCGGAGGTGAGTCTGGTGCAATTGCAGGAACTCTAGCTATTATGTGTGGTGGAGACAAAGATGTATATGATGAAGTGGAGACATTGCTTCATTATATTGGAAAGGCTGTAACATACATGGGTAGCACAGGCTGCGGTGCAGTAGCAAAGCTTGCTAACAATATGATAGTGGGATGTAACATTGGTGCAGTAGGAGAAGCCTTGGCATTTGCTGTAAAAGCAGGACTTGACCCCACTACATTATACAATGCTATAAAAGACGGATTTGCAGGCAGTGCTGTACTTGACTCAAAGGCACCAAAAATTATTAGCAGAAATTTTGATGCAAGCGCAAGAATTGCTGTACATCAAAAAGACTTAAAAAATGCAGTTAAACTTGCAGAAGAATTAAATATTGAAATTCCTATGTCTAAAATGATCCTTGGATATATGAATGAGATGGAGAATGATGGCAAGCTGAATGAAGATCATTGTGCAATAGCGAAGATTTATGAAAAAAGAATGGGCATAGAAATAAAGTAATTAAAATTATGTTGCTAAATAAATAATATCGTTTAAAAATGATACAACATAAAAGTGTAAATCTTAGAAGTTTTTATATATAGTAAATAAATTTTATCCTGATTGACTTTCGCATCAAAGCAGTGTATAATAATTGCACAATATGCATGTTTTAGTGAGGAGTGAACTAATGATAGAGATGATGTCAAAATCCTATGCTGATTATGTTGTTAATGGTTGGGCAAGATGCGAAAATTCAAAGACAGATGTTAATAGCAACATGTGTTTTTTTAATATTTCTGCGTTTGACCTTAATACCTTGTTAACTGAAAATAAAGATTTAATTATTCATACTGAAAACGTATTAAGCAGCATCAGCAAGTATATGGATTCGTTTATATCTGTTTTTTTAGTCAATAAAAACGGATATATTTTAAAGGAAAATAAGTTAAATAGCTCGGTGTTAAATCAAGTTATTAATTTGCCGGTTGGAGGCAGAATTACTGAAAGATTTAACGGGAATACAGCAATGAGTACTTCAATTCTTGAAAATAGACCAATATATTTGTCAGGAGAGGAACATTACTGTAAAGTCTATCATGATTATTCTACGCTAAGTGCTCCAATTTATTATAATGGTGAAATGATTGGTGTATTGGCAGTTATAGGATTAAAAGTAAATGTTAATTACCTTTCTTTGGGGATGATTGCTGCTGCTGCAAAAGCAATTACGATTGAATACGAAGCTGACAAAATTAATAGGCAGATAATTGCACAAAATAAATGTGAAAGTGCAATAGTTGAAACAATGACTGACGGTGTTTTAACTGTGGACAAAGATGGATTTGTTACATATATGAATCAGGTTGGTGCAGAAATATTGTGCGTTGACCGTGAAAACTCTTTAGGGAAGCATATTTCTGACGTTGTTGATTTCAAACCAGTTATACTTGATGTTTTAAAAACCGGAAAAGGCTACATTGACAAAGAATTTTTATTGACTAAAAGGTCAGGTGATAAAATTCACTTTATCAAGACTGCTGTGCCTATTAAGGATGAAAAAGGCAATATTATAACCGTTGTAGACACATTCAGAAAGATTAAACGAGTCAATAAGATGGTAAACGAGCTTAATGGTTCTTACGCGAATTTCAGCTTTGACGATATTATCGGTTCAAGCATTAAAATTCAAGATTGTATTAGCAAGGCAAAAGTTGCAGCTCAAAGTATGTCAAACGTCTTGATTACCGGTGAAAGCGGAACAGGAAAAGAGCTTATTGCGCAATCAATTCACAACCATAGTGACAGGAGAAATCAGCCGTTTGTTTCAATTAACTGCGGAGCAATTCCAAGAGAACTTTTGGAATCTGAGTTGTTCGGATATGAGCCTGGATCATTTACAGGTGCTTCTATTAAAGGCAGAATGGGAAAATTTGAACTTGCTGACGGCGGAACAATATTTCTCGATGAAATAGGTGAAATGCCTATTGATATGCAGGTAAAACTTCTGAGAGTAATACAAGACAGAAAACTTACGAGAATAGGCGGCAACCATGTTTTTGATTTAGATGTGAGAATTATTTCAGCAACAAATAAGGATTTATATGACCAATGCAGAAATGGTGGCTTTAGAGAAGATTTATATTACAGGATTAATGTTCTTCATGTAAATCTACCGCCTTTAAGGGAAAGGAAGGAAGATATTAGTGAGCTTATACTTTATTTTATGAACAAGCTTAGTATGAAACTGAATAAAGAAATCATTGATATATCTCCTGTTGCAATGAATAAAATAATGAGTTACAATTGGCCCGGAAACATCAGGGAACTGGAAAATACTGTGGAAAGAGCAGTTAACCTGTGCAATAGCAGTATAATTGATCAAGATGATATATTTATTGAAAACATGCATAAGGATAATTATAAATCAAATTTACCAGGTGATGCTGGGATGGAATATAAAAATATTAATATGATGTCTGAGATTGATATTGAACCGCTTGAAGTAATTGAAAAAAGAGCTATTGAAAGAGCGCTCAATATATCTGGCGGTAATATTACAACTACTGCAAACATGCTGAAAGTTACTAGAAATACAATTTACAATAAGATGAAAAAATATAATTTAGTAGAATAATGATATTTGCTAGCAATGCTAAAAAAATAAGCATTGCTAATATTTTGAGCATTTTGGTGCTCAAAATATTAACACTCAATAAAAAAGCAATTAGTGACTTGCTAGTTAAACATTGATAATAAATTAATTAAATTCAAATAAAAAGGTTTTCTTAAGTTGTGTCTAAACTTGGCATGTCAATTGCAAGTATAAAAATGAATTAAATAATTTTATTCTAGGAGGAATATAAATAATGAAAAAGGTTTTATCCCTAATACTAATAGTAGTAATGGTTTTAAGCATAGGCTTAACAGGATGTGCACCAAAAACTGAACAGCCAGCACCTGAACAAGGTGGAAAGCCATCAGCAGAAAAAGTAACTTTAAAATTCAGTACAACAACAGCAGATACATCTACTTGGACTCTTGGAGCTAAAAAATTCGGTGAATTAATAGCAGAAAAGACAGATGGAAGAATTGAAGTTAAGGTTTATCCAAATGATCAGTTGTCAGGTGGAAACCAAAGTAAGGGTATTGAAATGTTAATGTCAGGTTCTACAGACATTACATTCCACTCTAACATAATTTATTCAGTAATGGATGAAAGATTTGGAGTTATAAGCTTACCATTCTTAATCAACGATACAGCAACAGCTGATAAAGTACTTGGCGGAGCTGGTGGAGAAGCTATTAATAAAATATTGCTTGAAAAAAATATCGTAGGTTTAGGATTTGGTGAAAATGGATTCAGACAATTAACAAACAGCAAGAAGGCAATTGAATCACCTGCTGATATGGCTGGATTAAAAATCAGAGTTCCTGGAATCAAAATGTTCATATCACTTTATAAAGCTTTAGGCGCTGACCCAATAGCAATGAACTTTGGTGAAGTATTTACAGCATTACAACAAGGAACAATTGATGGACAAGAAAACCCAACAGACGTTATTTCATCTTCTAAAATTAACGAAGTACAAGAATATATGACAGTTTGGGACTATGCATATGATTCAATCATTTTTGGTATGAATAAAGCTAAATTTGAAAGCTTCAGTGCAGAAGATCAAAAACTTATAAAAGAAGCAGCAGCAGAAGCATGCGAATACCAAAGACAGATTAATAGAGAAAAAGCAGAAACACAAACACAAGAATTTATTGATGGCGGCATGAAAGTTAACAAGTTAACAGATGAACAAAAATCAAAATTCAAAGAAGCTGTTCAATCTGTATATACTGAATATGAGCCAATTATGGGCAAAGAATTAATCGATGCCTTCAAATAACAAAGATAGATAAAATTTTTCTAAGTCTTGTTCACAAGACTTAGAAAATTTTATAAAAAGTAATGGAGGTAGTGATTTGAAGAAATTTTTTAGTAATATCGAAAATTATGTCATGTCTGCAGGTTTGACTATAATGACGTTTATAACAGTTTTAAATGTAATTTCAAGAAAGTTTTTAGGAATGTCAATGTCTTTCTTGGAAGAAATTACAACAGCAATGTTCCTTCTAATAACATTGCTTGGTGCAGCAGTTGCTGCAAAAAGGGGAGCTCATTTAGGATTGAGTGCATTGACAGATTTACTTCCTAAAAAACATCAAAAGTATGTAGTTATGTTCACTTGGTTAACAGCAGTAGTATTTTCAGTGCTTTTATTAAAGTTTGGAATTGATATGGTTCAAAGCGAAATCAATATGGGTATCACAACACCATCATTAGGATGGCCAGAAGCTATATTTGGTTCGTTCGTTCCAATAGGCGCAATATTTATATTATTAAGATTTACACAGTGGGCATTTAATTCTATAAAGCAATCAAAGGAGGTAAAATAGCATGAGTATAGCTGCAATATTATTTATTTCCTTTGCTGTTTTGTTATTATTGAATGTTCCTATAGCTTTAAGCTTGGGAGTATCATCGTTAGTAGCAATGATGGCTGCAGAACTGCCTATGGATATGTTTCCAATGCAGATTTATGCTAACATTTCTAAATTTACACTTCTTGCTATTCCATTCTTCATGCTTGCAGGGAACACAATGGAAAAGGCAGGTATTTCAGAAAAATTAATTAATTTGGCAAATGCCTTCGTAGGACATAAGCGTGGTGGTCTCGCAATAGTAGGGGTTATAACTTGTTGCTTCTTTGCGGCAATTTCAGGTTCAGGGCCAGCAACCGTTGCATCCTTAGGGGTTATAATTATTCCTGCAATGATTAATGCTGGTTACAGCAGAGGAACATCTTCTGCTTTGATGGCAACAGCAGGTGGTATAGGTGTTATTATTCCTCCTAGTATTCCATTCGTTATTTATGGTGCAATCGCTGGAGTTTCAATAGGTAAAATATTCATGGCAGGTATTGTTCCTGGTTTATTAATGGGTGCTGCTTTGGTAATTGCCAGTTTGCTGGTAGTAAAAAAGATGGATATCAAACCCCAGCCTAAGGCTTCAGGCAAGGAAAGATGGGTTGCATTTAAGGACGCATTCTGGGGACTGATGATGCCTGTTATAATACTTGGCGGTATCTACGGTGGTTATTTTACTCCTACAGAAGCAGCAGCTGTTTCAGCAGTATACGGTATATTAGTAGGAATGTTCATTTATAAGAAATTAAAGATTTCAGATTTACATGATTTAATGGTAGAATCAGCAGTTGGTTCAGCAGTTGTTATGTTCATAGTTGCTGCAGCAGGATTATTTGCATGGTTCTGTACAACAACTGGTATATCTGATATGGCAAGTGATGCATTATTGTCAGTATCAGGCAACAAATATGTATTCTTATTATTAGTTAATATTATATTGCTTATTGCAGGATGCTTCTTGGATGCTCCTTCAGCACTTTATATATTCACACCAATAATGTTGCCGGTTGCAACTCAGTTGGGATATGATCCTGTTGCTCTTGGAGTTGTTATGACAGTTAACCTTGCAATTGGTATGATTACTCCTCCAGTTGGAGTTAACCTTTATGTAGCATGTGGTATATCTAAAATTACATTGGGGCACATATCAAAGTCAGTTATTCCATATTTGGTAGCTTCATTATTAGTATTATTCCTCATAACTTATATACCGGAAATAATATTATTCCTACCTAATTTGATGGGAATGTAGTTTAGTTAAAGTTTAATTATTTTAAAATCAGAAAGAAAATAAGGGATAATTAATCCTATTAACTTATACACATAAAATATGAGTAATTTAATGAGATGGATTAATTTCCATCTTATTTTATATCATTGACAAAGGGAGATTATCATGAATGTAAAAGAACATTTCAAAGAATCAAGTGTTAAAAGAGTTGTTGCCGGAAGGATTCCTAGGGGAACTGACTTAATAACCGGGATTAAACAAATTTGTAAAGAAAATGATATAAAACATGGATATGTTCCAATGTGTATTGGAAGCTTAATAGATGCAAGAATTATTTATGCAATTCCTGATGAAAATGCGCCAATAGGCTTCGTGTACTGCAGCCCGGTTGAAATAAAGGGACCTTTGGAGCTTCTTTATGTACAAGGGCTTATAGGGTTAGAAGATACAGGTGAACAATCTGTTCATATGCACATCCTATTAAGTGACAAGGACATGAAGGTTTTTGGAGGACACTTGATCGAAGGTGGAAACACTGTAGCAGCAACAGCTGAAATTATTATTCATGAATTGGATCAAGCAGAATTTATCAGACAGTATGATGAGCAAACAGGGTTCAGATTATTTAAAATTAAATAGTAACAGTACAATAAAATTATTAAAAGGAGCTTACAATGAAAGCAATTGTTAAGGAATGTGCCGGAATAGGTGCTGTTTTAAAAGATGTGGAAATGCCTGTTTTATGTGAAGGTGAAGTACTTATTAAAATAAAAGCAGCAGCAATATGTGGAACGGATCAACATATATATGTGTGGAATAACTGGGCTCAAAATAATAACATCAATCTGCCTACCATATTGGGACATGAATGCAGTGCTGAAGTTGTAGAATTAGGTCCTGGTGTTAAAAACTTAAAGGTTGGAGATTATGTTGCATGCGATACTCACATACCATGTGGAGAGTGTTATCAATGTAGAAATGGTGAACAACATATTTGCCAGAATTTAAAGTTGTTTGGAGTTCATACGAATGGATGTTTTGCAGAATATGCAAAAATTCCTGCAGTATGTGCTGTTAAGATACCAGAGTCAATCCATCCTAACATAGGAGCAGTATTAGAACCTCTTGGAACCTCTGTAAGAGCAAATGTTGAGATACAATCCTCAGGCAAGAATATTGCAGTAATAGGCTGTGGTCCTATAGGACTTATGGCAGTAAGTGCTGCTAGAGCATTTGGTGCTGCAAATATTTATGCTGTAGATATAAATGATTACAGACTTGGAATTGCCAAAGAGCTTGGAGCAACAGAAGTTATTAATTCAACTCAGTGTAATTCCGCAGAAAAAATGTGTGAACTTACAAATGGTGTTGGTGTTGATGCTTTCATTGATGCATCAGGCAATACATTTGCAATTTTAGATGGTTTTAAAGCTCTTAGAAAAGGCGGTAAGGTAGCTTTGATAGGATTGCCTTCAAGACCATTGGAAATAGATTTGGGATCACAAGTGGTATTTAAGGAAGCAACGATTATAGGTATTCATGGAAGAAGAATGTTTGAAACATGGACAGTAATGTCTAATCTTCTTGATAAGGGTTTATTAAATATTGATCCTGTAATAACACATGTATTGAAATTAGAAGACTTTGAAAAGGGTTTTGATATTTCACAACAAGGCATAGGCGGAAAGGTTATACTAGTTCCTTAACATGTAATAAAATAAATAAGAATGCTCAAAACAATCATGAAAAAATTTTTGAGCATTTCTTTATTAGTGCATAGAAAACGTTAACCATATTATTAAGGAGGCAAAAATGGAAAGATACAATAAAGATTTACTTAATACGCTTTATTATAAAATGTACAAAATTCGAAGGTTTGAGGAAAACATAGAAAGTTTTTTCTTAAATGGTGAAATTCCGGGATTTGTTCATTTGTACATAGGAGAAGAGGCAATAGCTTCTGGTGTATGTGCTTCCCTTACTGATAAAGATTATATTGCCAGTACGCATAGGGGACATGGGCACACAATTGCCAAAGGTGCAGACTTAAACAAAGTTATGGCAGAAATATTCGGTAAGAAAACAGGATTTTGTAAAGGAAAAGGCGGTTCAATGCACATAGCAGACTTTTCCGTAGGTATGTTGGGTGCTAATGGGGTTGTTGGAGGAGGATTCAACTTAGCTGTTGGAGCAGCACTTGCTATTAAGAAACAAAAAAGAGACAATGTTTCAGTAGTTTTTTTTGGAGACGGCGCATCTAATAGAGGAACCTTCCATGAAGCCCTAAATCTTGCTTCAGTATGGAAGCTTCCGGTTGTATTTGTATGTGAAAATAACGAATGGGCATCCACAACTCCATATAGAACAACAACCTCTGTAGCTGATATTTCTACAAGAGCAGCAGGGTACAGTATGGCCAGCAAAATAGCAGACGGAAACGATGTGTTTGATGTATATGAGAGCTTTAAAGAAGCATTAGATTATGTCAAGGCTGGAAATGGTCCGTTTTTCTTAGAAGCAAAAACTTATAGAATCAAAGGCCACTACGTCGGCGACCCTGAACTATACAGGACAAAGGAAGAGGTTCAAAAGGTCTTTGATGAGAACAATCCTATAGATAGGTTTGAAGAGAAAGTTCTAATAGAAGGATTAATGACTGAAGTTGAATTAGAAGAAATAAGAATCAAGGTAGAAAACGAAATTAAAGAAGCCATCAATTTTGCTCTAAACAGTGAGTTTCCGGATCCATCAGAATTATTTGATGATTTGTACGTATAGGAGGTTAAGATGAGACAGATTACATTTTCACAGGCTACATTGGAAGCAATGGCAGAAGAAATGAGAAGAGATGAGAATATATTTGTAATGGGTGAAGATATTGCGAGGCAGGGAGGAGTATTTGGTCAGTTTAAAGGACTTTCTGATGAATTTGGTGACAGAATAATGGATACACCAATATCTGAAACTGCAATAATAGGAGCAGCTGTAGGAGCTGCAATGGCAGGAATGAGGCCGGTTGCAGACATGCATTTTGCTGATTTTATGGGAGTAGCAATGGATGAACTTTTTAATCAAATGGCTAAAATAAGATACATGTTTGGAGGTCAAACAACAGTACCAATGATTGTAAGAGCACCTGATGGCTTGTCATCATGTGCAGCTGCTCAGCATTCTCAAAGTATTGAAGCTTGGTTTATGAATATTCCTGGAATAAAGGTTGTTGCTCCTTCTAATCCGGCTGATGCAAAGGGCTTATTAAAATCAGCATTAAGAGATGATAACCCTGTAATTTACTTTGAAAATAAAATATTATACAGGGAAAAAGGAGAAGTTTCTGAAGAAGAATTTTTAGTTCCAATAGGCAAAGCTAATATAGTCAGAGAAGGAACAGATATAACTATAATTTCCTACTCAATTGGCATGAAAAAAGCATATGAGGTTGCTGATAAACTTGAAAAGCAAGGAATACATGCAGAAATTATTGATTTGAGAACATTGGTGCCTTATGACAAGGAAGCCATATTGAAATCAGTTAAAAAAACTCATAGACTGGCTATAATACATGAAGCTGTAAAACAAGGAGGGGCCGGTTCTGAAATAGCTGCATTTGTTGCTGAAAACGCAATTGAATACCTAGATGCACCTATAATGAGATTTGGAGCACCATTTGTGCCTGTACCATTTTCACCTCCATTAGAAAAAGCATATCGGTTGGATTCAGATAAAATTGTAGAAGAGATTTTAGAAAAATTTTAGCTTTTTCAGAGAAGGAGGTTAAAAATGATAAAAGAAATATTGATGCCTAAGCTGGGGCTTACCATGGTTGAAGGGAAAATCATTCAGTGGTTTGTTAAAGAAGGAGAGTTTGTCAATGTTGGTGATAAGTTGTTTGAGGTGGAAACAGACAAGCTCACTAATGAAATAATGGCAGATACAGAAGGAATTTTAAAGAACATATTAGTTAATGAAGGTGAAACAGCAGAAGTTAAAGCTTTAATAGGTATTATTGCAGGAGAAAATGATGATATTTCATCAATACTGACAAATTCAGGGGTAGAAATACAACAATTAATAGACATAGAGTTCAGTGAAGAAACACCTATTACAGAGCAACCAGAAAATATAGAATCATCATACATAAAAGCAACTCCATATGCTAAAAAGCTTGCTGAAGAAAGAGGCATTGATATAAATAATGTGACTGCGACGGGATATAGAGGGACAATTGTAGCCAATGATGTTGAAAATGCTGAAATCAATGAGATAAAAATAAAAGTAACACCTACAGCAAGAAAGATGGCTGAGGATAAAGGAATAAACCTTGCAGAGATATATACCGGAACTAAAATAAAAAAAGCAGATATTTTGGCTATAGAAGAAAAGTATCCTCAAGATAATGAATTTGAAAATGAAAAAGCAAGCTCCATGAGGAAAATTATTGCTCAAAGAATGAAAAATACCTGGGCAGGAACACCTATGGTTACATTTAATATGGAAGCAGACATGACAGAAACAATTAATCTCAGAGAAAAACTAAAAGCAGTATATGAACGTGATGGTATTAGGCTTACTTACAACCATATCATTATGAAAATACTTTCTAAGCTTTTGGTTAAATACAGATACTTAAATGCAAGTTTTGATAATGATACAATAATTTATCATAAGCATGTTAATTTAGGAATTGCAGTAGATGTGGAAAAAGGGTTAATGGTTCCGAATGTAAAAGAAATAGAAAAAATGACACTGAGAGAAATTGCGGTGCAAACAGAAAAATTAATTGAAGATGCTAGAACAAATAAATTAAGTCCTGATTATTTATCAGGAGGAACATTTACTATAACAAATTTAGGCATGTTCGGTATAGAATCATTTAGTCCAATTATTAACAAACCAGAGGTTGCAATTCTGGGAATAAATAAAATAGCTGAAAAGCCTGTTGTCGTTAACAAGGAAATAGTAATAAGGCCAATGATGAATCTAAGCCTTACAACTGATCATAGTCTGGTGGATGGAGCATTATCAGCTAAATTTCTTAAGGAAATTGTTGAAATAATAGAAAACCCGTATTTGTTAATTGATTAAAAATAAAAAAATCATAAGTTATTAAAATAACTTATGATTTTTTTCTATCCATTTATAACCATAACAGGACAAGGCGCTGAAGCAATTACTTTTTGAGTAATTGAACCAATAAAAAATCTTTCAAAATTTGAGAAGCCTCGTCTTCCCATTACTATCATGTCATATTTTTCTTCGGTAGCAAGTTTAATGATTTCATCTGCTGCCTTTCCAGTCAAGATTTTTTTTATAATATGTAAATCTCCATATTCGAGATTTCTTACTATTATATCAAGCATCTTAGATTCTTCTTGAAGTAATTTTTTAAGCATTTCTTTTCTATTAGCAATAAATGCATTTTCAACAGTCATTCCAAAATAAGAATATTTATCTTCAGAGGGTAGATTTACAACAGTAATAAAAGTTAGCTCTGCATTTAACAATTTCCCTACTTGAACAGCTTTTTCAGCGGCTTGTTGAGATGCCTTGGAGCCATCTATGGGTATTAGAATTTTTTTCATGGTTCCTCCATATATTTTTATTTAAAAAGCAGTAATTTAACGTTTGTAATATACTTATACCTTAATTTACTATGCATAAACAAAATTGTTCATTAGAAATAAAATTTTATATTTTGAGTAGAAATTGGGATGGTAAGTTTTTAAACATATTGTTTGGGAAACCGGGATGTGATATAATTTATTGAATCAAATCCTTGTGTACTATGGTTTAATGGAGGAAAAATGGATTTATTAGATAAATTAAATGAAAAACAAAGAGAAGCAGCAGCCCATGACAAAGGGCCCATACTTGTCATTGCAGGGGCAGGAACAGGCAAGACAAGAGTTCTCACGCATAGAATTGCATACCTTATTGAAAGTAGAAAAGCAATGCCTTGGGAAATTCTTGCTATTACATTTACAAATAAAGCTGCAAACGAAATGAAAGAAAGAATAGGACAACTTGTTGACTATTCAGTTGATAAAATGTGGATTGGAACATTCCACTCAATTTGTGTGAGAATATTACGAAAAAATATTGACAAAATAGGTTATGATACCAATTTTGTAATTTATGATACAAATGATCAAAAAATAGTAATTAAAGATTGTATTAAAGAAGTTGATTTAGATCCAAAGAAATTTAATGTAAATGCCATTAAATCTATTATAAGTAATGAGAAAAATAATAGGAAAGCTCCAGAAAAATATATAACAGAAAACTATACGGATTATTATAAACGCAAAGTAGGAGAAGTTTATGAACTTTATGAAAAAAAGTTAAAGGTAGCCAATGCGTTGGATTTTGACGACCTTCTTGTAAAGGCACTTAACTTACTTGAAAAAGAAGAAGATATAAGAAAAACATATCAGGAACGTTTTAAATACATCCTTGTTGATGAATATCAGGATACCAATCTTATTCAATACAGTTTAGTTAAAATATTGGGACAAAAACCAACAGGAGAAAACAATGTCTTTGTTGTTGGAGATGAGGATCAGTCCATTTATGGATGGAGAGGTGCTGATATTCAAAACATACTTAATTTTGAGCAGGATTTTGAAGGAGCCAAGATTGTAAAGCTTGAAAAAAACTATCGTTCAACAAATATTATTTTAGATGCTGCCAATGGAGTTATAAAAAATAACTGTCAAAGAAAAGGAAAAAATCTTTATACTGATGTTGAATGCGGAAGTCTTATTCGAATAATGGAAACAGACAATGAAAAGGATGAAGCTTTCACTGTTTCCGCATTAATGAGAAAAGAAAGAAGAGAAAACAATCTGGATTATTCAGATATGGCGGTTTTATATAGAACAAATGCTCAGTCAAGAGCATTGGAAGAAGGTTTAATAAGAGAAGGAATACCTTATAAAATCGTAGGGGGTTTGAAATTCTACGAAAGAAAAGAAATTAAGGATGTAATGGCATATTTAATGCTCTTATATAATCAAAAGGACAGAATCAGTTTTGATAGGATAATCAATGTTCCTAAAAGAAAAATTGGTGATAAAACAATTGAAATATTAACAGAATATGCAGATGAATCAGGTGTTTCTAAATTTGAAGCATGTTTTGACGTAGGAGAATTAAATTTATCAGCAGCTGCAACAAAAAGTATAGAAAATTTTATTTCTATGATGGAAATGCTTATGATAAAAAAAGATATAATGCCTATTTCTGAATTTATGCAGGAAGTTTATGAAGTAACAGGATTAAGGTCTATGATGCTTGAAGATGATACCATTGAAGGCAGAGGAAGAGTTGAAAATATTGAGGAATTTTTATCTGCAGCAAAGGATTTTGAGGAAAGATACGAGGAAAACAGTCTTGAAGATTTCTTAGCTCACGTGTCCTTATTGGCAGATGTTGATAAGACAGATGAAACTAAAAAGGACACTGTTACCTTGATGACAGTACATGCTGCAAAAGGATTGGAATATGATACAGTGTTTATTACCGGTCTAGAAGAAGGTATATTCCCAATAATTCATCAGGATCAAGATGATGATATTGAAGAGGAAAGAAGATTATTTTATGTTGCTATAACAAGAGCAAAAAGAATGCTTTACATTACCCATGCTAATGACAGGATGAAATTTGGTAATCATGAAATGAAATCTAGATCAAGGTTTTTAAAAGAAATACCTAGCGAGTGTATTGAAGAGAAAGACCCTATGTCATTTGCTGCTAAAAAACTTGAGTCGCTAGAAAAGGTTGATTATGCATCTGCTAATAGACCTTCACTTGTAAAGAATAACTTTTTTAAGGGAAGTTTTGATTTTGAAGAAAAGGAAAATAAACCAAAGCTAAAATCTGATAAAATCCAACCAGGCGATAAGGTTATGCATAAGGCGTGGGGCGTTGGGACAGTGGTTCAAATAAAGGATGAAGGAGACAGCAAGGTTATAGTTATAGCATTTGAAAATAAGGGCCTTAAGAATCTTAATTTAGAATATGCACCAATAGTAAAAATTTAGCTGAAATAA
>JAQSYS010000247.1 GCA_029256005.1 Sedimentibacter sp. | reverse complement strand
CAGTATTATTTACTCAATTTTTGCATTGACATTTATCTTAAGCTTATTGATTCCTCATCCAATGCCAAGAGCTTTTATAATTATGTCTGTTATGTCAGTGGTTATAAGCAGTGCTGAAATACCCAAAGAAGATGCTGTAAAAATTGGATTTACGGTATTTGCAGCTGCAGTTCCGGTATCAATGATTTTCCTTACAGGAGACAGTGTTATAAATCCTCTTGCAGTACAAGCCTCAGGTCAATCAATTAGCTGGTTTGAATGGCTTATATATATGGGTCCACCAAATATCCTTGCAAGCATCGCAACCTGTCTTTTAATTCTAGTGTTATTTAAGCCAACCAGAAGTGTAAAAATAAACAAGGAAGAAATGAGAGAAAGACTGAACGCCTTAGGAAAAATGACTAACAAAGAAAAGCGGACGGTGGTATGGCTTGGAATTGCTGTAGCATTGTGGATGACAGATTCGATTCACGGAATTAATATTGGGTGGATTACTTTATTAGTGGCAATGCTCATGAGCTTCCCTGTAATAGGAGAATTGATTACTCCAAAACAGTTAAGCGAAGTTCCAATACATGTTCTTTTATTTTTAACAGCAGCAATGGCTATCGGAAGAGTAGGAGCTGATACAGGAATGAATACATGGATAGCAGAAACAATTCTGCCTTCTTCAATTCCTGATAATCCATATATATTGGCAATTATAATTGCTTTAATATCAATGGGAATTCATATGTTTCTTGGAAGTGTTGTAACTGTAATAGGCATAGCAATACCTGCACTTTTAATATTTACCGGACCAATGGGAATCAATCCCATCGTAACAACATTGCTGGCATATACAGCAATAGGAATTCATTATGTACTGCCATTCCACCACTTAGACGTCTTAGTTGGAATTGGCGATGAAAATGGTATGTATAGTCAGTCGGAAGTAATGAAGCTTGGAGTTATTTTGACTTTCTTGGTGTTTGTTATAGTATTGATTGAAATTCCATATTGGAAATTAATTGGATTGTATTAAAAAATCCCTCTTTTATTGCGCAGCAACAAGGTTCCCGGGTACCCAACAGAAATCTTTGATTTCGTGTTGGGTGGGGGTCTTATAAGAGGGATAATTTTTTTATATCTTCAACTCCATAATCACCTATTTCGACGTTCCAGGTAGTTAAATCTTTTCCATGCCAGTCGGTTCCGCCGGTTTTTAATAGATCATTTGCAGCTGCAAAGTATTCATATCTTTCCAACAATTCAGTGTCATGATAAGGATAATAAACTTCAATTCCTCCAAGTCCATGTGGCAATAACAGTTTCATTTCCTTTAAATCATCGTTGCCAATTCGTGCTGGGTGAGCGAATACTGCAGTTCCACCTGCCTGTCTTATAACTTCAACTGCTTCAGAGGGATGTACAGGAAACTTTTCAATAAAATGACCATGATAGTGTTTAATCTTACTGTTAAAAAATTCTGGCCAGTCCTTTAATGTGTAGGGAGCTCCCTCCGCAATCATAGCCTTTAATATATCAGGTAAGGCAATAGATTGCTTGTAATCAGTATATTTTATTATTTTATCAAGATCAAAATCTACGATGTTATTTTTAACAAGATAGCTGTAATGTTCAATGAATGTTTCCTTAAAATAATTTCCTATCAAGCTTAAAAGTTCCTGCAGTTGGTTGTTTTTAATATCTATGTTGTAACCTAACATGTGTATTAAATGACCATTTGATACTGAAGAAATTTCAACACCGGGAACAACAATAATATTTTCATTTTTTGCTTTTTCTGTTATTTCTTTAATTCCGTAGGTTGTGTCATGATCAGTTAAAGAAATAGCAGGGATGTTTTTCTCTTTGGCAATTTTAATTATATCATCTATAGTATCAGTTCCGTCGGAGAATCTGGAATGAATATGTAAATCAATCATAAGTTGCTCCTTGTTAATAATACTGTATTATATCATTTCTTAAGATATTTTGCTATAATTTTAATCATTTTTTAATTTACTACTAATAAAACATGAACTTTTTATGTGTAATATAGTATTACTAGAATAAAATAATATAAATGATAAATAAATGGGAGATGTAAAATGGAAATTTTAATAGGGTTGGTAGTATTTTTTGTTTTTATAGGAGCTGCATTAAGTATTGGAGCAGTTTTGTTTAAAGTGTTGTTTACAATAATAGGGGCTGTAATTGGACTTGGGGTAATAATTATGTTAATACCTCTTGGTATTGGGTTATTAATAATACCAGCTATAATAATCGGGATAATTGTAGCCATAATAAAATGTATTCAGCTCATATTTTAAAAATTGTTGACAAAATAATGAGATTTATGTATAGTTTAACATAAGATATATAATAATATATAAAACTTAAAAGTGATGAAAAGAAGAGTAATTTTAAAGTCATGACAAAGAGAACCAGAGAAGGTGAGAGCTGGAGATTGATTTAAAATGAACATGGTCTTGGAGCTTTGTACCTGAGCGTAAGTTAGGGTATAACGTTTAGTATACGTTACAATACGTAGGTTTCTAACCTGCTGAGGCACATGTTGTGAAATGTGTGCAAAAAAGAGTGGTAACGCGTAATTCGCCTCTTTGCATTGCAAAGAGGTTTTTTTATACTCAAAAAATGGTGAGAGCTTCTGAGTCGTAAAATGACAAAAATTTATTTGAAATTATTAGGAGGTAAGACATGAATAAAGGCAAATATTATTTAACTACAGCAATAGCATATACATCCGGCAAACCTCATATTGGAAACACATATGAAATTGTATTGGCTGACTCAATCGTTAGATTTAAAAAATTAAACGGTTATGATGTATATTTTCAAACAGGAACCGATGAACACGGTGAAAAAATTCAAATTAAAGCAGAAGATGCTGGCAAGACCCCACAACAGTTTGTTGATGAAGTAGCAGGAGAAATAAAACGCATATGGGATTTGATGAACACTAAGTATGATAAATTTGTGCGCACAACTGACCCTGAGCATATGAAGATAGTTCAGAAAATTTTTAAAAAGCTCTATGACCAGGGAGATATATACAAGGGATATTATGAAGGATGGTACTGTACACCAGATGAGGCTTTCTTCACAGAATCACAGCTTGTTGATGGCAAATGCCCTGATTGTGGAAGAGAAGTGCATATGGCTAGAGAAGATGCATATTTCTTTAAAATGAGCAAGTATGCTGATAGACTGATGAAGCACATTGAAGATCATCCTGAATTTATTCAGCCTGATTCACGTAAAAACGAAATGGTCAATAACTTTATTAAACCTGGATTGCAGGATTTATGCGTTTCAAGAACATCATTTGATTGGGGAGTTCCTGTAACATTTGATGAAGGCCATGTAGTATATGTATGGATTGATGCATTAAGCAACTACATCACTTTCCTTGGATATGATCCTGATGGCAACAATGGTGAATTATTTAAAAAGTACTGGCCTGCTGATGTTCACTTAATAGGAAAGGATATTTTAAGATTCCACACAATTTATTGGCCTATTTTATTGATGGCTTTAGATGTTGAGTTGCCTAAGCAGGTATTTGGACATCCGTGGCTTTTAGTAGGAGAAGGTAAAATGAGCAAGTCAAAGGGCAATGTGATTTATGCTGATGATTTGGTTGATTTGTTCGGAGTTGATGCAGTTAGATACTTTGTGCTCCACGAAATACCTTT
>JAQSYS010000246.1 GCA_029256005.1 Sedimentibacter sp. | reverse complement strand
TTCAGTGAATGGCAGTCTGATACAATAAAATGGATAAAAGGAAAGTACGGAGATAAAGTTAAGGTTGGGGCAGGAAACGTTGTTGAGAGAGATGGCTTCAATTTCTTGGCTGATGCAGGTGCTGATTTTATAAAAATTGGTATTGGCGGTGGTTCCATTTGTATCACAAGAGAACAAAAAGGAATAGGAAGAGGCCAGGCTTCGTCTGTATTGGATGTAGCTAAAGCAAGAGACGAATATTTCGAAAAAAACGGTATCTATGTTCCAATATGCTCTGATGGCGGTATTGTATTAGATTACCACATTACATTGGCTTTAGCAATGGGTGCAGACTTCGTAATGCTTGGAAGATATTTTGCTGGCTTTGATGAAAGCCCTACTTCTAAAATTAAATATGGAAATGGTTATGTTAAAGAATATTGGGGCGAAGGCTCTAACAGAGCAAGAAACTGGGCAAGATATGATCTAGGTGGCAAAGCGGGACTACAGTTCGAAGAAGGTGTTGATTCCTACGTTCCATATGCCGGCAAGCTTGACGACGGACTTGGCTCTACCCTTCATAAAGTAAAATCAACCATGTGCAACTGTGGTGCTAAATCAATAAAAGATTTACAACACAATGTAAGACTTACAGTAGTATCAGCTACATCACTTACTGAAGGTGGCGCACACGACGTTATATTAAAAAATCAATAATTAAAAGAATCTGATATAATTATCAGATTCTTCTTTATTCATAATTCATATAAAAAAAGACAGCCACGGCTGTCTTTAATTTTATTCTTCGTCTTCTAAATCTTCTTCTTCATCTAATAACTCATCAAGTTCTGCTTCATCAAGTATTTCATCAAATGCCTTAGTTACTTTTTCGTATTCTTCATCTGATTCAATGCTTAAAAGTTCAAATGTTCCGTCCTCATACTCTTCAAAGCCGTAAAGATAAACTTCTCCATCTTCTTGATTTTCTAAAGGCAATAAAGCTATGTATTCTTTTTCTTCAACTGGGAATATTGCAATAATTGCACAATCAACTTCCTTACCATCTTCTAAAGTTATTGTCATTATTTCTTCTTCATGATCATGATCTCCGCATCCGCAGCCGCAACCACAACCTTCATCATCGCCACATTCACAGTCGTGTAATTCTTTATCTTCATTCATATTATATACATCCTTATATTATATTTATCAATCATTTCTGAAAGATACTTAAACTTTATCAGAATAACATTAAAATTGCAAGACGTAATTATCAAAATTTTAAATCTTTACATAATTAATATATTTGTGTATAATTGATTCATATTCGGGATGTAGCGCAGCTTGGTTAGCGTACAAGTCTGGGGGACTTGGGGTCGGAAGTTCGAATCTTCTCATCCCGACCATTGAATAATATACCTAGGGGGACAAGTTTAACTTTTTATTTGTCTTTTTTATTTTATCTAAAATTCTAATAGTTTTAATATATTTAATTGGTGTTTCTTAAATGTGAGGTGATAGATTTTGAAGCAAAAATATAGAATTGTTACAGCAGTGTTAGTCATAGTTATTTGTTTATTAATCAGTATCTATTATTTATACACATACAAAAAGATAGGTGAAATCTATCAAGAAGAAACAAAAAATTCGATTATAACTATTAAGAAATCATTATTAAAAAATACTGTTGATAATCTTATCTTTGAAATTGAATTAAACAGAAAAAACGAAACTGAATTATACCAAAAATATATAGATCGAAGATATGATACACTCTCCATGGAAGTTAATTTATCTGACAAGGAATTTGTTGATTATTTCATAAACAGATTTACTTTGGATTTAAATAAAGATTCTTATTTAAATTATTGGACAATTATTTTATGGAATAACAGCACTAATGAAGTTATTTTTGACCCCGAGAATGTTTTTCAAGATGATATAAACTTTACTATAGAAAATTTAAAATCATTGATGTCTTATTATAAAATAATAAATCATGGACAAATTTCAGGGCTTATTGGAGTCAGTCACGATTTTATAGATAATAGTATAAAAGTTATAACAGCAGATAAAATAAGAAAATTGAAATTTGATAATGGTTCATATATATGGGTACATGAGATAATTAATTATAATGGTGGCAGTAATTATGCAATCAGAAGGGTACATCCCAGTCTTCCTGAAACGGAAGGTATGTTTTTGTCAACTGACATGACGGATATAAAAGGCAATTTGCTATATTTAAATGAACTTGAGGGCATAAAAAATGATGGAGAACTTTTTCAACAATATTATTTCCAAGAATTATGCAGTGAGGTTATTTCAGAAAAGATATCATTTGTAAAGCTGTATAAGGACTTTGACTGGGCAATCGGAATGGGAATCCATATCAATGATATACAACAGTATGTTGCTCTTACTAACGAAAAAAGTGATGAAATGAGCAAAAAATATATAAGTTTGTTTTTATTTTTTCTTGTAGTCTTCATATGCTTAAGCTTTTCTTTTATGATGTTGCTAAAAAATTGGTATTTTAAAAAAGAAAAACTCGAAATAGAAAAAGAAAATAATATAGATTCATTTACTGCTACCTTCACCCGTAAATACGGAACAAATGAATTGATGAAATCATTTGATGTATTTAAAAAAGGTGGAGCAAATACAGCAATAATGATGTTTGATATTGATAATTTTAAATATATAAATGATACCTTTGGTCACGATACAGGTGATTTGGTATTAAAAGATGTTGTTAATACAATTTATAAAAACATACGGAGTACTGACAAATTAGTTCGATGGGGTGGCGATGAATTTGTTGGTATATGTTATGATTTGAGTAAAGAAAATGTCATTGGTTTCGGCCAAAAATTACTAACGGCTGTTGCATCAATGACAGTTAAATCAGGAAATTCAGAAATTAAGACAACTATTTCAATTGGCTTTTCCTACTTTGATGAAAAAGATGAAACTATTGAAAGTGTTATAAAAAGGGCTGATATAGCAATGTATAGGTCTAAAGAAGAAGGCAGAAATGCTGTAAATCTTTATGTTACTTCTTTATATAGAAACAACTAAAAATGAACAAAAAATTACGAATAGATAGTTTGAAGTTTCAAAAAAATTGTCGCACTTGGACAGTTCAGCGTTCAATGTTCATTTTTTATTATTTTATTCTCTTAATGTACACCTTTTTATATTCTCTGCAAATTCCTTTGATTTTACTTTTATATTTTCAATTTTTAAAATTTCTCCGAAATCATTAGCTGTTTCCATCAATGCAAATTTAGGCGGTAGCATGAATGTTTTGTTTATATTCAGTGAGCTTATCAGTTGTTGTGCTATTATGTCACTTCCGCTGAATCCTGAAACAATAATGGAATATAAATATTTATCATAAAATTTTACTTTTCTAAACAATGCAGTTAACCTGTTGATAGCAGCTGACATATTTGCACTTATAGTGTCATTGTAATTAGGACAAAGCATAATTAAAATATCACATTCTATAATAGCAGGATAAACTTCTTCCACCATTATACCACCATAAAAGCAATTGTTGCTTTGAGAATAGTGTTTGCAAGCTTTATAGGGACATCCCTTACAATCACGCACAGAGCCATTTTCAATATGTATTTCATTTATATTGCAATCTGTTAAATTTTCCTTGACCATATTCCACAATAAAAGTGTGTTGGATGTTTTGTAGTTGCTTGAATG
>JAQSYS010000245.1 GCA_029256005.1 Sedimentibacter sp. | reverse complement strand
CCGATACCAAATTTTGCAGTTACAGCATTATTTATTTCCATAATTTTATATTGTAATTTTTTTGCTTCCTCATGCTTACCATCTTTATATAAAGAAACTAATTTACAGCATTCATCAGGGAGAATATTTGCTAAAGCAAGAGTAGCTCCTCTAGCACCAACTTCAAGAGCTGGTAAGAGGTATCCAGCATTACCCGCAAAAATTGCAAAATCTTCATCTGTATCTCTTGCAATTTCAGTCATTTGCACTATATTGCCGGAAGTATCCTTAATTCCAACAATATTTGGATGCTTAGATAACTTTGCTATAACTGATGAGTTTATATTTATGCCCGTATTACCTGGCATATTATATATAAACACTGGAACTGGAGAAGAATCTGCAACATCTATATAATATCTAAGTAAAGTTTCATCCTTTGCCATTGCACCTTTATAGTAATTAGGTGGGAGTACAAGTACAGCATCTGCGCCACAATCCGCTGCTTTTTTACTAAGCTCAATGGTTGCTTTTGTTGATTCACAGTATGTTCCAACAATTATGTTCTTACTAGAAATGAAATTTCCCTTTACAAACCTTATTACATCTAACTTTTCTTGTTCACTTAGGTAAACAAATTCACCATTAGAACCCAGGACTACTATGCCGTCTAGATTTGTTTGTCCCCACTTATCAAGATTGTGTTTAAAATAATCATAACTGATTTCTTCGTTTTCATCAAAAGGGGTAACTATTGGTGTGTAAATTCCCTTGAAATTTATCATTTTTCTCTCCTTTAAGCAATAATTCCCGGCCTATCCAACCGGGACATTCAGGCATTATGTAAAATCATATATTGAAGGTGTTCTCCTCCTTCAGATGGTGATATAGCACAAAAATCTTTATTTCCTCCTAAAATTGCAGCTAGTTAGTATAAAAAAAGCAATTCCTAATTTAGAAACTGCCCTAATTGTTTAATTTTTAGATACGGATGACAGGACTTGAACCTGCATGGTGTTACCCACACGGACCTGAACCGTGCGCGTCTGCCAATTTCGCCACATCCGCATAATTTATGTCGCCTAAGTATATTAACATATTTAACATATTATTTCAATATTTTTTTATAAAAAATTAAGCAGGAACAACCGTAGTCGTTCCTCTCTAAATAAATTATTATAGAACTTCTACACCATATTTATTGCTTAATTCCGCTTTTTTATCTGCATATACTTTTTCTTGTTTTTCCATGAAGCAGCTATCTTTAATATCCTGATATACTTCTTCCAAGCTGGCGTTTCTTTTAGGTGTGTGATCTGTTACTTTTATAATGTGATACCCAAACTGAGTTTTAATAGGAGCACTTATTTCCCCTTTTTGCATAGAAAAAGCGACGTCTTCAAACTCCTGAACCATTTGGCCTCTTCCGAATTCTCCCAATGCTCCACCTGCTTGTTTAGAAGGACAGCTTGAATGCTGAGAAGCAGCTTCTTCAAATGACATGCCATCAGTTATATCTTCCAAAATCGCATATGCTTTTTCTTCTGAATCAACAAGTATATGGCTTGCTTTTACCATATCTTCAGTTATGAATGTATCCTTATGTTTTTCATAATAATCTTTTATTTCTTCATCCGAAACTGTTATTTCATTGAACATTTTTCTTAAAGAATATTGTTGCAACATTGATTTTTTCATATTTTCTATAACAGCCAGAAATTCTTCATCATTGTCCAAGCCTCTTTCTACAGCATCTGAATACATCAATTCATGCATTACAAGCTCATCAACCAATTTTTTTCTGCCATCTGCTCCTTGAAAGTATTGAGCATTTTGACCTAAATTTTTCATTAAAGCATTTAAATCTGACTCTCTTACTTCTCTTCCATCTACTTTGGCTAATATTTTATTTTCCATTTGATCCTCCTAAGTGATTTATTTGGAGTAAGCAATAAATAAGAGGGTTAGCACATAAGCACCCTCTTTTTATTTTCTACTCTTCTTCTTCCATGAACTCTAATAAATTCGACAATTCTGCAATGCATTTATCTTCATCAGAACCCTTTGTTATTATTATAAGTTCATCGCCCTTCATTGCGCCTAAAGCCATAATGCTTATTATGCTTTTTCCATTGGCTTCTTGAATGCCCTTCTTTATAATAATTTCACTGTCGAAATTTCTTGCTTTCTTAACAAATATAGCTGCCGGTCTCGCATGCAGTCCAATTTTATTTTTTAATATTACTTTTTGTGATCTCACAATCTACACCTCTTTTCTCATGTTCTAATAATTCTTCAGCAATTTCTTCAATTTTTCTTAATCTATGATTCACACCTGATTTTCCAAGGGGAGGATTTAACATTTCTCCCAATTCTTTTAAACTAGCATTTGTATGCTTAAGCCTTAAATATGCAAGCTCTCTTAAGTGGTCAGGAAGTTTATCGATAGCTTTATACTTTTTTAACACCTTTATGTTGTTAATCTGTCTCATTGATGTGTCAACAATTTTGTCTAGATTTGCAGTTTCGCAGTTAATAACTCTATTTATCTGATTTCTTGTTTCCTTAACTGCTCTTATATTTTCATATTCGAGCACTGCACTATTAGCTCCCATCAATGCCAGCAAATCGGAAATTTGCTCGCTTTCTTTGATGTATGTAACATAGTAATTTTTACGAATTATGGTTTTCCCATTTATTCCGAAAATTTCCAATAATTTGCATAAGCCTTTAGAGTGTTCTTCTCTGTTATTTACAAACTCTGCATGATAGGATTTTTCTGGGTCACTTATTGAACCACATCCCATAAAGGCGCCTTTTAGGTAAGCCCTTTTGCATGAATCATTCTTTGTCAAATCATTTGGAACTCCAAAATCGAATGTCATTATATTCAAGTCTTCTTTGCCTGCAATCTTTGTTTCCTGTAAAAAGTCCTTTGATAATTGTTCATCTATTTTTATGATATAATTATTGTGTTTTTTTAGTCTGTTAGTTCTTTGAACGCTTACTTGAGTTGTTATTTTGAAGGCTGTCTTAAGGAGTTTAAAAATACGTCTTGCCACTGCAGCATTTTCAGATGAAAATTCAACTTCCATTTTGTTAAAGCCTTTAAGGGTAACATATCCCATTGTTCTGACTAAAGCTGCCGTCTCTGCTTTTGCACTGAGCACATCAGAAATATCTGTTCTTGAGAGTTCATCTTTAATTTTTGAAGAAAATGTCATATTCTCACCTTACATATAACAATGAAATTTTATATCCTCTATTGCTTTTTTTATTATTTTTCTTTCATCATCATAACGTGCAATTATCAATGATCTTTCAAATGGAAGAAATTTCGCTTCCACAAATCCTTCGTTTTTTTGAGCAGTACAATTCATATTTCGAGCCATCATTAAATACCAGTGAACTTCCTTGTTAATATGTACTCTGTCTATGTAGCAAGTGCGGTTAAATTCATAATTAATTTTTCCAAGATATTTAATAATAGTAACCTTTGCCTTTGATTCCTCGTAAACCTCTCGTAAGGCAGTTTCCTTAAGCGATTCATTTTCTTCAACCCTACCTTTAGGAAGAACCCAATCTCCGTTAAATTTTTTTAACATCAATATGTTGTTCTTGAAAAAAACTATTCCTCCTGCACTTACTTCTTCAATCATATTTGCCCCAACTTTCAATATTGTAGTTTATATAATAACACAATATTAAAAAAAATCAAACATATATTTACAGTGTACAATAAAAATGATTACATTTCAACT
>JAQSYS010000244.1 GCA_029256005.1 Sedimentibacter sp. | reverse complement strand
TGGCGGGAAAATGAATGATGAGGCATTAATTAATTTTTATACTGATGTTGCAGACAATGTAAACATCCCAATAATGATTTATAATGTCACTAAATTTACACATGTTAATATATCTCCTAATGCTGTTGGCGTATTGTGCAAGCACCCAAATATTATGGGAATGAAAGACAGTTCAGGTAATGTTTCGCAGATTATTGATTTTAAGAGGGCTGTTGGTGATGCAGAATTTAATTTAATGGTAGGAACAGCATCTGTTTGGTACCCTGCATTGACATTAGGAGTTAAAGGTTCAGTTATGGCTCTTGCAAATTGCTGTCCCAGAGAATGTATTGAAGTACAAAAGGAATTTGAAACTGGTAATTTAGATAAAGCAAGAGAAATATATGAAAGATTATTCCCGGTTAACAGTGCAGTTACCGGCAAATATGGCATAGCAGGACTAAAATATGCTTGCGATTTGTTAGGATTCAAAGGTGGTTATGTGAGAAAGCCGTTAATTCAATTGAAAGACCAAGAAAAGACTGAACTAATAGAAATATTGAAAAAAGCTGAAGTTTATTGATTAAATTTGGGCTTATTAACGATTCCTAAGAAGTATAAAAAATCTAAAAAAAGGCCTCCTATGATTTTATTTATAGAAGGCCGTATTTATTATCTAAATTACAGACTTTTTCCTGCAGGCTCTCTAATATCTAGCTTAACCCTTAGTTTTTCAAGCATATCTATTGTCATGGAATTTAAATCATACTTTGGATTCCAGTCCCATTGTTCTCTGGCTGCGGAATCATCTAAAGAATTAGGCCATGAATCTGCTATTTCCTGCCTTATAGGATCAACATCATAGCTTAGTTCAAATTCAGGTATGAATTTTCTTATGGATTCAGCTAACATCTCGGGGTCAAAGCTCATTGCTGTAACATTATAAGCATTGCGGTGCATCAGTCTATCAGGATTAGCCTCAATTAAATCAATAATTGCACTTATTGCATCCGGCATGTACATCATGTCCATGTAAGTTCCTTTTCGGATAAAACTGGTGTATTTTTTGTTTTTTAAGGCGTCATAATATATGTGCACTGCATAATCCGTTGTTCCACCACCAGGAAGCGTCTTGTATGAAATAAGCCCTGGGAAACGGACGCCTCTTGTGTCAACACCGAATTTTTTATAGTAATAGTCACATAACAATTCGCCAGCTGCTTTTGTTACTCCATACATGGTGTTTGGTCTTTGAATTGTTTCTTGTGGAGTTTTGTCCTTAGGTGTTGAAGGACCGAAGGCAGCAATTGATGATGGTGTGAAAGCCATGCAATTTTTTTCTCTGGCTGTTTCCAGGACGTTGTATAGTCCGTTCATATTTATATTCCAGCATTGTTGGGGATCTTTTTCTCCTGTGGCTGATAGAATTGCTGCAAGGTTTACAATTGTGTTTATTTTGTATTTGTCCACTGCAGCAGACAATGTTTTAATGTCATTGACATCAATGAGTTCAAATGGTCCGGACTCAATCAGCTTTTCATGACCTTTTTTCATACTTCTGTTACTAGCTACTACATTATCTGAACCGTAAATTTTACGCATCTCTGCTGTTAATTCAGAACCTATTTGTCCCAATGCCCCTGTTATTAATATTTTTCTCACAATATACCTCCCATATTAGTTACATAATATTATGCTATAACTAAATAAATATATTCAAAATAAATCAAAGTGACAATTATAAAAAGTCCGGAGTTTAGGCTATAAAATTTTTGTCTTTTTAAAAACTCTCCTTATATATATATCCATTATTTCATTAATTTAAACTGATTAAAGAACAAAATAATAATTAAACTCCACTCTGTAGTTAACAGTTTTTTATTTCTACTGTCAGCAAAAAGTGGAGCATATTTGTGTGCATTTAGTTATATGAAAACGAAGTTTACATGATGCAAATTATTTTTTATATTAGATTTTCAAATTATATTTTTTAATTTTTCGATAAACATTTGATAAATTTAGCTTTAGTATTTGTGCAACCTGTGATGGTGATTTATACTGCGCCAAAAGATTAATTAATAACTGTTTTTCACATTCATCCATATAAGAACTTAAAGAAAAGGTTTCAGCATCTTGTATATGTATTTCTGTAACTGAAGGCAAATTTGTCTGCGTAACTGTGTTGATGTCTTCTTTTTCAATTTGCAGCAGAAGTTCTTTTGGAACAGTTGAAATCAGCAATTCTGTATCAGGGGAAGATATAATCAGCCTTTCGATAAAATTACGCAGCTCTCGTACATTTCCGGGCCATTCATAAGAAAGCATCGAGTTTAATACAATTTCAGCTAATGCTTTTACACAGCTGTATTTTTTACAGAAATACTGCATGTAAAACAAAGATAAAGGAATTATATCTTCTTTGCGTTCGCAGAGTGGTGGAATATAGACTGATATTACATTGATACGGTAAAATAAATCTGAACGAAAGAGTTTTTTGCTAACAAGAGTTTGGAGATTCTCATTTGTAGCGCATACTAGACGAAAGTCGATTTCTTTTGGAACAACAGACCCTAGACGCGTAACTTGTTTGGTTTCTAGCACACGCAGCAGTTTTGCCTGGAGCCCAAGTGGCATGGAGTTAATTTCGTCTAAAAATAAGGTGCCACCGTTAGCTGCTTCAATCAACCCTTCTTTTCCGGAAGAAGATGCTCCGCTGAATGCACCTTTCTCGTAACCATATAATTCAGATTCCATGAGATTTTCTGGAATTGCAGCACAATTCAATACAACAAACGGGCCATTATTACGGAGGCTGTTTTGATGAATGTATTTTGTTAAAACTTCTTTACCAACGCCTGAAGGTCCGGAGATTAATATGGAGGCATCAGTCTTTGATACTTGAAACAGCATTTCAAGCAATTGTTTCATTTGAGGACTTTCAGCTATAATATCAAATTGCTGAGCCTTGGGATTTACTAGATGGCTTGTAATGACATGTCGATTTAATACGCCAGACTGAATACGCTTGCTTGTTTTTTCAATGGGTTCCTGTGTGAAAAAAATATATTTAATTGAGCCATCAGAATTGAATGTTGGCTTAGCTGTAGTAAGAAAATGATATGTTTTATTAAATATTATATCATTGATTGTGACAATAGTGGTCACAGGTGCATTTTTCTCTATAACCATCTCATAGACGCTGTACGTCAGGTATCCCTGCTCTTTAAATTTCGGAATAGACATACCCTCATAACTATCTCTTGATCTATTAAGAATATTACAATATTCATCGTTAACGTATAGATAATTACCCTGTGCGTCCAACACAAAAATACCAATATCTATATTTTCCAGTACTGTCGTCAAAAACTCGTAATTACTTTCCATAGAAATCTCCTGCTATGATAATTTGTTGTGAATTAATTATATTATTATTTTTGCAATATCGCAAGAGCTTAATGCGAAAATGCGAAAATTTGCGTTATCGCGAAACATTTTGGATGTTAAAAACATAAAATGTTAATTCTGAAAATTATATACTTAATTGATTTTGTTGGTATTTCAACACTTAAAATTAAAAATACACCTATTAAAAAAATAAAACAAGTTGGCATTATAGTTGCTATTAATAAGTTGTAAAAATTTTGAATGTAATAAAGGAGGTTTGTATTATGAGAATTGCTATTGTAGGTTGTGGAGCTATGGGTACAGTCTTAGGTGCATTTTTGACCAAGAATGGATGTGCTGTAGAATTTATCGATAACTA
>JAQSYS010000243.1 GCA_029256005.1 Sedimentibacter sp. | reverse complement strand
ACAACACTGATTAAAAAGCTTTTAGAAGAAAAAGCATTTACAAAGGATAGACTTGTATTAATCGAGAATGAATTTGGTGAAATTGGAATTGACGGTGCAATACTTAAAGGTTATGGTATCGAGATAAAGGAAATGAATTCTGGTTGTATTTGCTGCACAATTGCGGGAGATTTCAGTCAGGCACTAAAAGAAATGATGAAAAGATACCGGCCTGACAGAATAATTATTGAACCATCCGGTGTCGGAAAGCTTTCAGATGTTATAAAAGGCTGCAGGCAGTTTGTCATGGAAAAGACTGTGGAGCTGAATATTTGCCTGACAGTAGTCGACGGAATGAAGTATAAAATGTATATGAAGAATTTTGGGGAATTTTATAAAGATCAGCTGGTAAATGCGAAGACAATTATTCTAAGCAGAACACAGTGTATGAAACAGGATGCAATTGAATATGTCCTGGATGATATTAAAAAGTATAACAGGTCAGCTCCGTTAATCATTACTGATTGGGAGCTGTTAGCAGGGGGAGAAATTGTAAAGCTGTCCGAAAACACAGAACAATATTCGTTAGAAAGCAGTATGTTGAATGAATTAAAGGCTTTGGTCAAAACATCAGAAAGATCATATAAAATAGCGGATAAAAGGATATCAGGAAGTATACGAAAGGAGCATCACCATGCAGATGATGTATTTTCTGTCTGGAGTAAGGAGACTGCCAGAATAATTGATTACCGCCAGTTGAAAGAGGCTCTGAATAATCTTGATATGCTGGATGGGCTTGTTCTAAGAGCAAAGGGTATTGTGAGAACGGATAAGAACAAATGGGTCCAATTTGATTATGTGCCGGGAGAAAGCAGCATAAAAGAGACTTCCACAGACTTTACCGGAAGGATCTGCGTAATCGGGGAACATATCAATGATTTGGAACTTTCTAGATTGTTTGGAATATAAGAGTATGTGAAGAGGGCATTAACGAATATGAGGAAGAATTGCTACCACACATGATATCAATATAATATTTTTGAGAAGGAGTGATATGATTGGCTATCCCTGTTTATGTTGTTACTGGATTTCTAGAATCAGGAAAAACAACTTTTTTAAACAATTTTTTAAACAATAATGAAGAGAAAAATAAGAAGATTCTCGTAATCCAATTTGAAGGTGGTGAAGAGAATTTTAGTAGTAACTATAATAACTGCAGTGTATTATACTTTCCTATTAAAACATTTGAACAGGATATAGAGAAGATAGTCAAGGAAATTCATCATCATTTGACTCACAATCCATTCAACGAAGTTTGGATTGAATGGAATGGAATCATCCCATTTTCACAGTTGCAGTCCTTACTGTTACAACCATTACTAATTAGGTACTGTAAAATTGAAAAAGTAATACATATAACAAATGTATCTACCATAAAAAACTTACTTGGTAAAACGGGGAGTGCTTTACCAGAACAGATATCAAATAGTGATTTTGCGGTTATACATAATGGGTCGCAAAAAAAAGAGTATAATCAGGTTCGACAAATTCTACAGAGCATCAACCCAGGTATGGGATTTTATAAAATGAAATCACATACAAAACTATTTGAGCAGATTTATGTAAAGAAGAAAGACCCTATTGGAACTTTTATTATACAGATACTGGTATTCATTTTGCTTTATTTAATTATAGAACCGATATTGGAGCAAATGCATTTTCCCATAAGCAAAGTAATTATAATTTTTATAGGCATAATATTGCAAGCGATCCCTTTTTTATTGATTGGTGTATTATTATCATCAGCAATCCAAGTTTTTATCACAAAGGATTTTATTGAGAGAAGGTTTCCAAAATCTCTTGGGGTGGGCATGATTATAGCCTTATTATTAGGATTTTGTCTACCTGTCTGTGACTGCGCATCTATTCCCATTTTTAGAAGTCTTGTAAAAAAAGGTATCCCCATTCCGGTTGCTGTAACCTTTATGACAGCAACTCCAGTAATTAATCCGGTTGTTATGTTATCAACATACTATGCTTTCGGAGAAAATTGGGAAGTTGTGATCACACGGGTATGTTTGGGCATAACGTCAGCTATATTGATAGGACTTTTATTTGGTATTTGGCGTTCCAAAGGGAATGTATTTATAGGTGGATATGATAATATTATGTGCAGTTGTGGCTGTTATGAAAATAATGAAGCTAACTCTACTGCAAAAGTGAAAATTAATTTATTTATTCGCCATTCGCAAATGGAGTTTTTTAGTGTGGGAAAGTATTTGATTATTGGTACTATGATATCAGCAATTATTCAAACCTTTGGTTTAAATAAATTAACGGTACAGAGCGAAACCGGATATACAATTTCAATTATCATTATGATGTTTTTGGCATTTGTTTTATCACTATGCTCGTCTTCAGATGCAGTCATAGCTCGTAGTTTTGCGAATCAAATTCCATTAGGGGCAATTATGGGTTTTCTAGTTTTTGGTCCAATGATAGATATTAAAAATGTTTTGATGCTGTCTTCCGGTTTTTCAAAGAAATTCATCGGAAAATTATTATTTATAGCGTTTATTGTATGTTTTTCTTTAGTTTTCCTATATGCAAAATTCATCTTGGGAGGTATGTAAAGTTGCGTGGAAAAGTGTTTAATCCTCAAGCATTTATAGAGTTTTTATGCTATATAATATTTTCATTGGTAATACTTCATTTAGTAATCAGCGGTGAATATCTTTCATATGTTACACCGAGAATGAAGCCATATTTAATATTTACATCAATAGCCATGGCTGTATGGGCGTGTATTGAACTTCGCAGGTTATTTAATCCGCAGCACAAATTACGAGCAGCTCATTGTTTTGTATTAGTGCTTCCAGTATTATTAATGATATTGCCACATAAACCAATCAGTGCATCTGAATTATCATCAGGTTATGTGAATATGAATACTCTGAACAATATAGCGAGTAAAAATTCTAATAGTAAATTAACCAGCCAGATCCTGTCGACAACGCCTACGATTAGTCCCTTAGAAGATAGTTCATCTGCGAATGAAAATACCGATTTTGCAGATAACCAGTCTTCTAATATAAATCATAGTACTCCTGTTACTGAGGAAGAACTATCTGATAGTTTTTTAAATGGAAAATCAAGCAATAAATCAGATGCATCTGCTACTGATGAACAAAATATTTTACAGGACGATGAACTCGCACTTACTTTATCGGGTTTTGATAAAATTAATAAAAAGATTACTATATCTGATGCGGAATTCTATCCCTGGCTAAACGAGATATTTACAAATATGAATAAATTTGATGGATATCAAATCACAATAAAAGGATTTGTTTTTAAAGATGATCCGGAATTGAAGAATAATGAGTTTGTCGCTTCAAGATTATTAATGTCTTGTTGTGCTGCCGATTTAGTACCCTGTGGTATAGTCTGCCAGTATGATCAAATTTCCGAGTTGGAAGCTGATGCTTGGATTACTGTGGAAGGTGTAATGCACATTGGAAAATATTTAGGAAATGATGAACCGCAGATTACAGTAAAAAATATATCAGTAGCGGAAAAACCAGATGATGAATATATCTATCAATACTAGTTTTCAAAAATATACATGAGTAAATAAAAAAATAAGCTTTTGATAGATGTACAATTAACGAATGATTGTTTGATTAGAAAGGAATTAGATTATATGAGAGTGAGAGTTACCTTAGAATGTACAGAGTGTCATGACCGTAATTATACAATTACAAAAA
>JAQSYS010000008.1 GCA_029256005.1 Sedimentibacter sp. | reverse complement strand
TGAGTTGTATCCAACATGGCCGGAAAATGCCCTAATAGCAAATATTCATGCCATAACATCTATTGCTATGAACAGAATTTATACAGAATGGTACCGCTCTCGGGGATATGATTTTGATATCACAAATTCTACTCAATTTGACCAGTCATATGTTCATAATCGTGGTATTTTTGAAAATGTAGCCAATATTGCAAATAATATTTTCGGTCAATATATTGTCAAAGAAGGTCAAATTCAGCCTTATTTTGCACAGTTCTGTGACGGAAGAGTTTCAGTATGTGAAGGCATGCATCAATGGGGTACAGTTGACCTGGCAAATGCAGGTTATTCACCTTTAGAAATTTTAAGATATTATTATGGTGAGGATATTCAAATTGTAACTGATGCCCCTATAGCAAATATAGAGAACACATATCCCGGAGTGCCTTTAAAGCTTGGAGACTCGAATCTTGATGTCTTAAGGATGCAGTTTAATATTGACAGAATTTCAGAAAATTACCCAGCGATACCAAAAATCCAAAAAATTGACGGATATTTTGGTGAAGATACTGAAACCGCAGTAAAAACATTTCAAAGTATATTTTTTCTTCCTGTTACTGGTATAATCGATGAAGGAACATGGTATAGAATTATTCGTATTTTTACAGCTGTGACAAAGTTATCCGAATTAGTAGGAGAAGGCTTGTTATTAAGTGAAATACAAAGAATTTCATCAGATGTTCTCCTCGAAGGAGATATACGACCATCTGTAGAAATTTTACAGTTTGCACTAAATATAATTGCAGCTTTTTACATAACAGTTCCTGATGTTCCAATCACAGGCATATATGATGCTGCAACAAGAAATGCTATCCTACAGTTTCAGAAAACAATGCAGCTCCCTGAAACAGGAGCAGCTGATATTGAAACTATTCAAGCATTATACAGGGCAACAAGAGGAATACTTGATACACTTCCACCTGAAAAAGTGTATATACCTTTTGTCAGATGGACGGGTGTTGTTTATGAAATGGGTCATGAGTCTCCAGGTGTATATTTAATCCAAGAAATGCTTTCTTATATATCGTTAATTGTGCCGACCATTCCTTATATTGAACCATCAGGAATATTTGATGAAAAGACTAGAAATGCAGTCATTGCATTTCAAAATATGGAGAATTTAAACCCAACCGGTATAGTTGATGAGCAAACATGGAATGCAATTGTTAACGTCTATAGAAGACAAAGATACTCTACTACTCCATCAACTTACAATATAAGACCGACAAGTTAACTTACGGTCTTTTTTACTGCTAAATTTTTCTAACTTCATATTATTCTCTGAATATAATTTTATCATCATTCATCGCATCAATGATGGCAAGACTCTTTAAATTATAACCATTACTTCTCAAAAAAGCTCCTCCATTTTGAAATCCCTTTTCTATAGCAATTCCAATTCCTTCAACAGATGCTCCACTTTCTTGAGCCAATGCCAGTAAGCTTCTCATAGCATTCCCTTCCGCTAGAAAATCGTCAATTATCAAAAGCCTGTCATTTTCATTTAAATATCTTTTACTTATCATAATATTGTATTCTTTATTTTTGGTATAAGAAATTACTTTACTCTTATATATGTCGCTGTCTAAATTTAGACTTTCAGTTTTTTTGGCAAATACAACAGGAACCTTAAAATACAAAGCCGCCATTGATGCTATTGCAATTCCGCTTACCTCTATAGTCAGAATTTTTGTTATTTCCTTATTCTTAAAAAGGCTGTAGAGTTCTTCACCCATTTCATAAAGAAATGACACATCCAGTTGATGATTTAAAAAACTGTCTACTTTTAATACATTTCCTTCTTTTATTTCTCCAAGTTCTGTGATCATCTTTTTCAATTTATCCATAATGTTCCTCAAATTGTATTTTATAAACTTATATAAATATTTATGATATCAAACTTGTTTATAAAAATCAAGAAAAAAAGACGGAGGTCCGTCTTTTTGAATGCATGAATTAGTTATTTTTTTCTTTTCCTGCAGCTTTACCGTTATTGCTCTTTTCTATATTTTCTTTTTCTTCCTTTACAGGCTTATTGATATCTTTTGAATTGTCTTCATCATCATTGATATCTTCATCATCAATTTCATCAGAGTCATCATCATTTACTTCTTCACTGCGCTCTTTTACAGCTTTGTTTTTATCTTTGTTATTATTGCCTTTATCTTTTACATCTTTTACATCTTTTACATCGTTATCTTCATTAACTTCTTCTTTATCAGTATCTTCAGCATCCTCGTCATCTAAATCATCACTTACGTCTGCATCAAAAGCAAACTCTACATCTAAACCTTTTTTGAAAGCCTGAGTCATCTTGTTGATTTCTTTAACTGAAAGGTTAAGAAGTTCATTCAACTGTTCTTCATCGATATCGTCAAATTCATCAGTGCTTGCTATTAATTTTTGCACAAGATTTAATTTACCTGGAGTAACATTTAATTTTCTTGCTTCTTCAACTCTTTCTCTTCCTACTGCTTCTACACTTATTTCTATATCACTGTTTTCTTCATCTTCATCTTCTTCAACTTCATTAACATTTTTATCTTCATCTTCATTAACATCAGTTTCATCATCAACTGAATCTTCTTCATCATTATCATCTTCATTTAATTCTTTTTTAATTTCATCTGATAATTTTTCTGATTTTTCTTCACTTTTATTAGATACTGCAATTACAATTCCTGAATAATCTTCGTCAGTAAGAATTCCTTCAGCTTTAAGTTTTTCAACTGTTTTTAAAATGGCTTTTTGAATTTTTTCATTATTAACATCTAAATCATTTACTATTTTCTCTCCATCCTCATTAACAGCAACCACAGAAATGACTCTGTCAAAAGCATTTAGCTTATATTCGATTGATGGGTTAACATCTAAGCTTACATAAGTTGATGGAGTTGTGTATGCATATCCTGTTGCTGTTGTAATTACTAATGCTGCTGCAATACTTCCTGCTTTTGCCATAAAATTAAATTTATTATTCATATTAATCACCTGTCCTATTTCATATTGATTGTTTTTTATTTTTGAAACTGATCCATTGTCAAACAATACAGCTGCTTTCTTGTCGTTTGTTTCTAAAACAATACCTTTCAATTTTGCTCCTCTTTAATAAATCTCAAGTATTCTGAGAGTATGGGATAATCTCCGGAAATTATCTCTGCTCCTGCTATAATATACTTTCTGTGCCTTTCTAAAATTTTTCTGGGTAGTTTTAAATTATTTTCTAATGCTTTTAATGGCAATAATTTATTTCTTTTCATATCATTCAAAAGAATATAATTTTGACTTATGTACAAAATTGCTTTAGCACATACCAATTTTGTTTTGTTTGCTTTTGGAGAAACCTGTGCTAAATCAAAAAAAGAAAAGCCATATTCTTTCAATCTATCAGAAATTGCTTCTATTTCTAACTTAGTGTCATTGTCATGCATTATTACAACCTTGCTCATAACTTCTTGCTTTAAATTAATATCATCCTCATCAGATTCACTTTCGAATATGTGTGGATTGATGGTGACTTCGCAAAAATGCTTTGATTGCTTTTTTATATAATCAAAAAGTCTTCTTTTAATAACCAATTCAGAAAATGATAAAAAGCTTCCCTTTTCATAGGAATATGCTTCAATGGCTTCATTAAATGCAGACAACGAAACAGACCATTGATCGTCACTTTTCGTCACATATTTTCCAATGACGTTGTTTGCTGTTTTTAATATGAAAAATTCAAACTCTTTTAGAAATATATCTGTGTAGTTCTTGTCGCTTCTAGCTCTTATAGCCTTATTGTCAATTTCTCTCATAGAATTATACCTCGTTTATATAATTCGAAATAACCTCTGATATTTTTGAGGTGCATTCAAAAAAGCTATGTAATAAAAAATAATTCAATGGGAAGTATATATTTTGGAGGTGATTTTCATGAAATTAAAAGAAATTATGTCAAAGGATATCGCATGTGCAAATTCTAATGACTCAATTGAAAAAGCAGCACAATTAATGAAGCAGTACAACGTTGGTTCTATTCCTATCTGCAGCCAAAATAAAGTTATTGGAATAGTGACTGACAGAGATATAGCTTTAAGATCAGTGGCAAGTGGACAATTTAGTCAGTCTGTTGGAGAAATAATGACTGGGAATCCTGTAATCGGAACTCCGGATATGGATGTTCATGAAGCAGCAAAAATCATGGGTGAAAAACAGATAAGAAGACTTCCTGTCGTTGAAAATAACAGTTTAGTAGGAATAGTATCATTAGGAGATATTTCTGTTGAACCAAAATTACAAGATAATGCAGAGCAAGCATTAAAAAACATTTCACAGCCTACAACAAACAGATTTTCTTAAGCCTTACCTTCAGGGATGAATTTTTTATTAGTTCATCCCTTTTTTTGCTTGGTTGATTTATCTTTTCTTGTTATAATAGACCGAGTAACATTTTAAATTGAAAGGGGAAATATTTTGGGCAATTATAATGAAATTAAACCAGAGGAGCTTAATAAAAGTCCATTTCAAATGATAGGAAATGACTGGATGCTCATAACAGCAGAAAAAAACAATAAGACCAACACCATGACAGCATCATGGGGCGGCCTAGGCATCATGTGGAATAAAAATGTGGCTTATATAGTAATAAGACCACAACGTTATACAAAAGAATTTATAGATAGTTCAGATACTTATTCCTTATGCTTTTTTGACAACAAATATAAAAAACAATTAGCATACCTTGGATCAGTATCAGGCAGAGATGAAGACAAAATTTCAAAAACTGATTTAACATTGAATCGTTATGAGAAAACACCTTATTTTGAAGAAGCTGATATTGTTATAATTTGCAAAAAGCTGTTTGCACAAGAATTTAAATCCGAGTCTTTTATAGACAAGGAACTAATTGAAAAAAATTATCCCGACAAAGACTTCCACACACTTTACATAGCAGAAGTTGAAAAAATACTGGTGAAAAATATATAATTAAAAGCAGGGTTCTTAATTGAATCCTGCTTTTTGTGTTATTCTGATATATTTCTTCTTTCAACTTTAAATCCGATTGTTTTTTCTATTTCTTCAAGTATCTCCATATCTTTTGGTGCAACAAACAAGCATGTGTAGCCTTTTTCGCCTGCTCTGCCCGTCCTGCCTATTCGGTGAATGTATGATTCAGAATTTTCAGGGATGTCATAGTTATAAATATGTCCTACTCCGCTTATGTCAAGACCTCTTGCTGCTACATCCGTTGCAATCAAGTACTGAATGTCTCCTTTTCTGAATGTTTTCATTATACGCTCGCGTTTCGACTGAAGAATATCTGAATGAAGTTTTTCACAGTTAAAACCCCTTAAATGCATTGCTTCCTCGAGATTATCAACCCTAACCTTGGTCCTGCAAAATATAATTGCCATAAAAGGTCTATCTTGATCTAATACTGAAAATAATGCTTCCTGCTTTCTTCGGTCAGTTGTTTCCACCACCTGTTGCTTGATGTTTTCAAGTGTCACACTTTCCTTTTGAACAGAAACTGATACAGGATTATTCATATACTTATAGGCAAGCTTTTTAACCTGTGAATCAATAGTTGCTGAAAAGCACAGCGTTTGTCTTGTTTTTGGTGTTTGCTTTATAATATCTTCTACTTCATTCTTAAATCCCATTAATAACATTTGGTCAGCTTCATCCAGCACCAGTGTCTTTAATTTACTTAAATCCACTGTTTCTCTTCCTATATGGTCTAAAAGTCTACCAGGTGTTGCAATAATCATATGTATGTTGTTTTTAAGCTTCTTTACTTGTGAAGAAATGTCCTTGCCCCCATATGCAGCAAGAATATTAATTTCCTTTGCCTTTGCTAATTTGTTAGCTTCTTCTGTAATTTGAATAGCCAGCTCTCTGGTTGGTGTGATTATTAATGACTGCACATATTCTGAATCTGCGTCAGTATTTTCAAAAATCGGCAGCAAAAATGCAAGTGTTTTGCCGGTTCCTGTCTGAGCCTCAGCTATTACATCTGCGCCCCCCTTGACCAACCCAATGCATTGCTCTTGAATAGGAGTTGGTTCTGTAATTCCTGCGTTTTTTAATATATCAACTAATAAATTATTTATCCCAAGTTGTTTAAAGTCCATTGTATATCCTTTCAGTTCGATTATTTTCTAAAACTGTATTCAATAAGGGCTTTGCCCGTCATTCAACGATTTCAGTGGGGGATTTAACCACCACTGAAAAAATTAAATGTAACCCGCCGCCTAAATAGGCGGGGGACATTTCATTTAGTTATTATACCACAGCTTCTGTTGAATTAAACTAAAAATCGTACGCAAAGCGCACGATTTAAAAAAATTTCCTATCTTTTATCTCCCATAAAAACCATACACAACATTCCAGGTCCAGTGTGGCAACCAATAATTGGGCCTAAGTAATTAATTACAACATCTTTTACATTAACTTCTTTTAAAACCAATTCCTTTAATTGCTCCGCATCCTTTAAACAGTCTCCGTGATTTATAAAAAGAGTTTGTTCTTCTGGATTTTTAATAAATTGAAGCTCACCAAGCATTTCACGTATTGCTTTTTTTCTTCCTCTAACTTTTTTAACAACATCTAGCTTTCCTTCATCATCAACATTTAATAGTGGTTTAACGTCTAATAACGTACCCACTGTCGCACTTGCAGAAGATATTCTCCCGCCCCTTTTCAAATGTTCCAGGCTGTCAATTATAAACCAATGGTTTGTTTTAAGCTTGTTTATCTCAACCCAATCCACAATCTTTTCCTTTGATGTGCCTTTATTTAACAACTCATTAGCATAAAATACTATTGCACCAAGTCCGACTGATGCACTCTTAGAATCAATTACTGTAATATCAGCATCCGGAACATCTTCTAACACATTATTTCTCGCTATTATCGAATTATGAAATGTTTGACTCAGTGCTGAAGAAAATCCTATGTAAATTACGGAACTTCCTTCTGAAACATACTTTTTAAACTCCTGCTCAAATGTGTATGAAGATATTTGCGAGGTTGAAGGCATTGAGCCATTCCTCAATTCATTATAAAAATCTTCATATCCCAGTGTATTACCAAAATCGTCAATATAATCCTTACCGTTTATTGAATATGGAAAAGGTATTACTTTTATATTATTTTTATTTATATAATCATATGCCAAATCACAGCTTGAATCTGTTATTATGACTGTATTCATTTAAACTATCCCCTTAAATTTTTATTTTCATAAATTAAGAATAACTATATAAGTATACGTTATAAGAAATTAAATTTCAAGGATAAAGATGTCGTGTAAAATTAATACTACTAATTTATATTATTTATTTTGTTGCTCCATTACCATATTTATAAATATTTCTGCAATATCTGCATCAAACTGTGTCCCAGCGCATTTATTTATTTCTGTCAATGCATCCATTATACTCAGTCCATTTCTATAAGGTCTGTCACTGGTCATTGCATCAAATGCATCTGCAACTGCAATGATTCTGGATTGTATAGAAATTTCTTCTCCCTTAAAGCTCCCAGGATAGCCCTTTCCATCCCATCGTTCATGATGTTTAAGAACATATTCTGCAATTTCTGAAAATTCATTAGAAGAACTGAGAATCCTGTAACCAATTTCGGGATGCCTTTTAATTTCCTTGTTTTCTTCTTCGCTCAATTTCTGAGGTTTGTTTAATATGTTTTCATCGATACCCATTTTTCCTATATCATGCATGAGCCCAGCTATTTTTATTTGATTCACCTTATATTTGTCAAACTCCATTCTCAAAGCTAATGCCTCACAAAGTTCACTGACTCTCATTGAATGGAGCATTTCTCTTTTGCTCTTTTCATACAATGTGTTCATAATCAGGTCAATTGTTTTGTTTCTGATGCTTGAACTCTCATAAAGCTTATGCCTGTACATATAATCTTCTGCATTTTTAAATATGTCATTTATGTTCTCATCTATACAGTACTTAGTTTCATATCCAAAAGAAATAGAAATATCAATTGCACCTACTTTTTCATTTGCAGCAATAGAATTTATTCTTTTTATAATTTGCTCCGCTTGCTGTTCGCTGGTTTTGGTAAGAATTGCAACAAATTCATCTCCTCCGAGCCTTGCGATGATATCAGAATTTCTGCATCCGCTTTTCAAAACTTCTGCAGCCTTTTTTAATAGCTCATCCCCAAGGTTATGACCAAAAGAGTCATTAACCAACTTCAATCCATTAACATCTGCCATTACTAATGTTATAGGAAGATTGTCAGATGTATCGACTTCTTTTAATTTATCCTCAAAGTATCTGCGGTTAAAAAGTCCAGTCAGTTGATCACAGTAGCTTAAAAATAATATTTCTTCCTGTTTCTTCTTTTTATCAAGCTCGAGATTCTTTCTTTTTGTTATATCAGTCTGAGTACCACTGATAATATGTGGTTTCCCATCCTCCATCCATGAAATAACCTTACCTCTATCCTGTATCCAAACTACACTTCCATCTTTATGTATCATGCGATACTCTTCATCATAAAAATCTATTTCTTTACTATATAATTTTTCATCTCTTTCTAATTGCATTTCTAAATCATCAGGATGAACAAGTTTTTTCCATGTTTCATTATTTATTGGGGTTAATTCTTCCAGAGTATATCCTAATATTTCTGCCCAACGATTATTATAAAAATGTTCCCCCGTCATCAGATTTATTTCCCACGTTCCAACGTTAGTCCCTTCAATTATGTTTGCCATCCTCTTATGGCTGTTTTCTATTTCCAGCAATTGATTTTTTTCATTGGTAATCCCTATAAAATACATCATTATATAGTTTTTCTTCGGAGAATAAAGATTAATTCTATACCATTTATTTATAGTTCTGTAATATAGTTCAAATTGCTGTTTTCCTTCTGTAACAGCTTTCTTACAATGATAATTTAATCTTTTAAATTCGCTTTCTTCCATATCTCGAAAAGCATCTAAAAGTCTTTTGCCAATTACATTTTCCCTTTTAAGTCCCGTTCGTTTTTCAAGGATTGAATTTACTTCTATAAATTCGTAATCACAAGGGTTTAGGTCTTTATCATATATAATCTTAAAAAATGCATAACCTATAGGTAATTCTTCAAATAAGTCCTTATAAAAGCTGTCACCTGAAAAATACTTGTTAATTACAGCATACGTTTTCTTTTTTAACATTGAAGTCATTTGTTTTTTCTCCCGACTGCATACATGATTACAAAATTATATTACAAAATATATAATATATCAATATATTTAAACATTTTTCGGCAAATTAAAATAGTCAGCATATAAAATACTGACCTTTTATTTATTCATTAACCTTATAATATAAAGTTTTCACTATAAGTTTCTTCTAGCCAGGTTAAGAGTTCTTGTTTTGAAAAAGGTTCCATGTGTCCAAAGAGAGCTGTATTAAAATCAATTGATTTAAAATCATTAATCAGACTTTCTAATTTTTCTCTGTAATATTTAGACTCTCCATGGTGAAAATCCTCACTGATTATATCGCCTATGAAAATTACTTTTTCTTCAGGAACATAAACAACCACACAATCATCTGCATGAGAGCTTTCCAGCCTCATAAGCTCACAGGTAATTCCACCTAAATCAATTTTCAATATTTCGTTAAACTCAATATCGGCAGTTTTAACCTGAATTTCAGATAAGTCAGGATACTCCCTACGTATCATTGTATCGCAAAACTCAATATCTTCGCCAGTTGCAAGTCTTTTTTTCATTGCTTCATCTGTCCATTCCCAGCTTAACATGTTTTCTAGATATTCGTTGGTTTTTTTGCACGCTATTGAAATTGCTTTTAAACTGCTCATTCCATATGTATGATCCCAATGAGAATGTGTTATTGCAACAAAATCTGGATATGGCATCTCTAACTCTAAAATATCATCGGTGAACAGCTCAACATGCTTCTTTGAATTTCCACTGTCAACCATCAATGTAAATTTATCGCCCCTTATATAGCCCAAGATTGGCCTGTCGGTTTCTTCGCTATGAGGCATGTAATATATTCTATCTGTTAATTTTATCAACGTAAATTCTCCTTTTGCATTAAACTATTAACAATTAACTGACATCTTAATCAACTTTGAATTTTCTAATTTAATATTTATTTTAGTTTCTGGTGATATATCCTCAAATATCAATAATTCTCCTTCAGTAACAATTACATTTTCCACTGAAGACAGGCTAAAAGACGCCTTTCCGGAATTACAGAAAAAAATAATCCAATTATGACTTGAATTTTCTAAATCATCAGTTACAACTGTACAATTTTTATAAATTACAGACATACTGCCTTTGCAATCTTTTGAAGTCATAAGATTAAAATCTGTAACCTTTCCTTTTGCAGATGACTTCCATCCACCATCAAACACATCAATTTCTTCATATGGATTCATTATAATATCATAATGATTCTCATGAAAAACTTGGGCAGTCCCTTCAAGCATTATTAAATGCCGTGTAAAGTTTTCTAAATCACTGTATTCAGCTTCTACATCTGAATTGGAAATTGCCATACTTACTCTGAACAAGAAATTCCTTGAGGCATAACTTGTATATGGTGGATAAATATAATATTGTCTGCTTTCGCCGCCAGCCCATTTTGAAATAATCACATCTTGTTCTTTAATCACAGATATCTTCATTTATTACCTCTTACCTATACTCATTACCATATTTTTTTAATATATTATATCACATATATAAATATCCTCAACTAATAACTTCTCAAAGTAAAAGGTTACTTTAAAATTTTTTGGTAATTTCAAAGTAGCCTTGTATTTTTCATTTATAATTTATGGTTCAAAATGGCTTTTCACAACTAACACCGGACAAGGTGATTCAGATATTACCTTTTGTGTTACTGAGCCTATAAAAAATCTTTTCATCTTTGAAAATCCTCTGTTTCCCATAATTATTAAATCATAGTTTCCACTTTTTGCTGTATCTACAATTTTATCAAATGGGTCCCCTACCAAAACTTCTTTTTCCACACTTGTACCATTGAAATCAAGCTTTGTTACTATCTGATCCAAAAGCATCTGTGCATTTTCAACATACTTTCCTTCTAGTTTCTTTTCCAATTCAATGCTATTAGTAATTATAGAACCATCTACTGCACTCCACAGATTTTCATTTCTTTCTTTTCTTCTGTGATCTGTTGATTTGACAACAGATATAAGTTTAATGGATGAATTATATTTTTTACCTATTTCAATTGATTTTTTTACTGCACTGATTGATGCATTTGACCCGTCTACTGGTACCAATATTTTATTCATAGCATCCCTCCTCAATTAGTATATATCCATTCTATAACTATTCAAACATTAAATAAAAAATCATATGAAATGTTATCCCAATTTATCACCTTTTTCAACATCTCTCTCAGGCTGAATCAAAACTACTCCATCCTTTGAATATGTTCCCAACACCAAAACCTCTGACATAAAATCAGCTATTTGCCTAGCTGGAAAATTAATTACAGCAAGAATCTGCTTCCCTACTAAATCCTCAATTTTATATAAATCCGTAACTTGTGCACTGGACTTTTTTATTCCTATTTCCTCTCCAAAATCAACTAATAGTTTATATGCAGGACGTCTTGCCTTTTCAAAAACCTCTGCTTTTACTATTTCTCCAACTCTTATGTCTACTTTTGCAAAATCATCGAATGTAATCATATTCACCTCATAATAATAAAACTTCACCTTAATAAATTTATCATATTTCTTATTGCTTTAATTTCTTAAAACTGTTATAAAACCATCAAGTATCTGATGACTTACGTCAAAACCTTTATCCAGATAAAACTCCAAAGCATTGTCATTTCCGTTAGATACAAAAATAAAAATGTCTTCTATATCATCAAAGTTGCTGAACCAATCCATGGACATATTGAATAATTCACTTCCTATACCCCTGTTTCTATATCCTGGCTTAAGGTAAAACTGTGAAACGCTTCCCACATCTACATTTTTTACAGAGTCAAAATCAAAGAAAGCATCACAGTGCAATGTAGCAAAACCTCCTGAATAAGTTGTTTTAGGAGCAACAGTACTGTAAGCATATCCGACAACTTCATCATCATCTTTTGCAACTGCAATATAAATATCCTTAGAACTTTTTACAGATGGAACCAACCTTGTTTCAAAGCACATGTTGTCAAATAACTCCGGATATATGCTAGCCTTTGATTTTTGATAATGCATTAAATCATTACATAAATCCCTCAAAATTATTAAGTTATCCTCAGAAATAACTTCGTAACTTATACTCATTGAGCTTCCTCCTAAATTTAAATTTATTCAATATCTAATGATGCTTTTTATTGCTAACATTATACCAATAAAACGTTTTTTTATCTACTATAAAATCATTTAGCGAAATAATTAAGACAAAAAAAGCTGCTTAATCGCAGCTGCATTTATTATTCTGGGGTGTATTCATAAAATCTCGTGTTTTCAATTTCAAGAAAGCATAATATTACTTGCCGTTTCTAAGCACTCTTCACCTTTTAACACATTACCTGTGCATTGCATCAAATAGTTGTTACCGCCGCCCTTACCGTTAATTAATGTTTTGCACTGTTCAAAGATATTTTCTATATCCAGATTTAAATTTTTAGACTGTCCTATAACAAGGTTGCAGCTATCTTCAATTTCTGATACCAATACTACTACGCAATTATCACTTTCAGTAATTTTTGAACAAATAAACCTTAAGTCCTTGACCTCATTGTCTGAACAAACAAATATAAAGTTGATTCCATCCCTCATTGTTGCATTATTTCTATATTCCTTTGCCTTATAATCATTTAGCTGGCTATTTATGTTAATTAAATCCTTTTTAAGCTTCTTGTTTTCGTTCAATACTTTTTCAAAATTGTCCAAAAGCATATCAGTCCTACATGTAAGTATTGAAGATAAGCTTAAAATATTTTTATTTTTTAAAATATAATCATTTAATGCTCTTTTGCCGCATTGGAATTCAACTCTTGTACCATTTTTGTATTTTTCGGTCTTTGTAACCTTTATAATTCCAATTTCACCTGTATAATTTACATGGGTGCCTCCACAAGCACATTTATCATAGTTTTCTATACTGATTATTCTCAAATTATCAAGTTCAATCGGTGCTTTTCTCAAATTTAATTTTAGAGCCATTTCATATGCATAGACTGAAGCTGTTACAATTTTATTTTCATATATAATTTTATTGCTAAGCTGTTCTGCCTGCTCAATCATTTCATCAGTTAACGGTATGTCAATATCCACTGTTGTATAACTGTCGCTTAAATGAAATCCAACTGTATTTCCATTAAAAAGCTCTGCAAATGCATATGAAAGAATATGCTGGCCTGTATGCTGCTGCATATAATCAAACCTTATATCAAAATCAATCAACATTGACACTGTTCCGCTTATAGGTTCTCTTAGCATGTGTATTATCTCATCGCCATGCTCCTGTACATCAAAAACCTCAATTTTATTTATAGTACCTCTATCTTTTGGCTGTCCTCCTGACATGTGAGGATAAAATATTGTTCTATCTAGTATTACTTCGTAAAAGTCATCCTTTTTAGTGCAGCTTATAACTTCTGCATTCAGTTCAGTTAAATAAGAATTTCCCTGGTATACCTTCTCGCTTGTATTCAATTTATTTCTCCTGTCACATCTAAATATAATAATTTTTTATTAAGTATACCATAAAAATAAAGCTATATAAATATTTAATAAAAAAATCTATACATAAGCATAGATTTTTTGTATTAATTATTTAATTAACTATTTATATTTACTAAATTCCATCATATAAACTATCACTTATTTCTCTAAAATCTAAATAATTGTCAATAAATTCTTTATAAAACTTATTGATTTTATTGTATTTTTCATTTATATAATTTTTAGTCTTTATATTTAAATCTGATTTTGCAATTGTATTATAAATATCATCAATCTCTTTGTATATTTCTGATACTTTTTGTTCATCGCCCATAATATTGCTCCAAGTAATAAAAAATTTATTTAAAATAATATTTATATTATCATAAAAAATTACATATGACAAATAAGTATAACAAAGAGAAAGAGAGTAAACTCTCCAGAAATTTACCTTCTTTTAGGGCTTCCTCTCTTATTAAAATCCTCTTGTATTTCCATTTTCCAGTTTGGATCAACATTTTTACCCTGTCTGAAACAGCTAACTGCTTCACTTAAAACTTTATAGTTTAATTCTGTTCCCTCGCTGTCACTTATGAAGTTGACTGCCCTGTCTTCATTTATCCCAAAGCTAGATGCTGTTTCAACTGCATCAATGTTTGCACCTAAAAAAATGAAATCCCAAGAATACTTTGATTTTTGATGCTCTATCATGTTCTTTATCTTTTTGTGGTTGAATTCATGGCTTGAGTTTTCCATACCATCAGTTATGATTACAAACATTATTTTTTCTGGGCGATTCTCTTCCTTTGTTTCTGACAGTGTATATCCTATGTTATTGATGGTAGTTCCTAATGCATCAAGTAATGCTGTTGAGCCTCCTACATAATATTCATTTCTTGTTATTAGCTTTATGTCTTTGATATTCATTCTGTCATGCAAAAGTTCATAATTGTTATCAAATAATACTGTCGTCACAAATGCTTCTCCCACTTCATTTTTTTGTTTCTCTAGCATTGAGTTGAAACCACCTATTGTGTCCTCTTCAAGTCCGGACATTGAACCGCTTCTGTCTAAAATAAATACTAATTCAGTTAAATTTTGTTTCATAATTACCCTCCATATATTTGATAGATGAAGGATATCATTTTTACAATAAAAAAAGGTCGCATTAAATGCGACACTTATACTCCCAGTAAATTCTGTTCAAAGGCAAACAATGCTTCATTGATTTCAAATATGTCAAATATTTTTTCTTCTATAAAATATTCAACAATTATATCAAATTTGTTGCTGTGAGACAGTGCATAACCTGATTTACTCAGCAAGTCCTTTGTTTCGTCAATATTTAATTCCAATGAAATTGCCAAGGCAAGAGCAGTTGCTTTTCTTGGTTTGTAAAATTTGTCTGATCTTATTTTCGAAAAAAGCTTTCGGTCTATGTTAGCCTTCTTGTATGCTTGAACATCCGTCTTTCCCTTTTCATCTATCAGCCTTAAAAGCATCTCGGTAAAGGTTTCTTCCATTTGGGCAACAACATCCTCCAAACTTCTTTTTCCATGCTTCATTGGTTTAATAGCTGCTTCAGGAGGCATTTCAAGGTTGTAGCTAATATTAAATTCCTCTGCATACCGATTTCTTTTTTTATCAAGCATTTCATCTACATAGTTGTAATCTATGTATTTTTCAATTGATTTAAACAGCTTTTCGCTAATTTCAACAGCTTTCTTATCAAAGACAATAAGATATACCATCATATCATTATGAAGCAAAAATTGCTGAATTGCTGATACCGCAACCCTGAATGCCTTATCCTTAGGATATCCGTAAATACCAGATGATATCAAAGGAAATGCTATTGAATTCAAATTGTGTTTCTTAGCAAGATTTAAGGAATTTACATAACAATCAGTTAAAGATTTTTCTTCATTGCTGTTTCCGCCGTCCCAGACAGGACCAACTGCATGAATTATATATTTGGCAGGAAGCTTGTAGCCCTTTGTAATAACAGCTTCTCCTATATTACATTTGCCGATTAAGTCACATTCTGCCTGCAATTTTTCAGCACCGGCAGCATTAAATATAGCTCCGCATACTCCTCCACCCATTTTAAGGTGTGAGTTAGCAGCATTAACAACAGCATCCACTTCCATTTTAGTTATATCATTTCTAACAATTTGCAATGGCATATTTCTGCTCCTTTATAAAATTTATCTATTTTGCTTTACCTTGTATCTCAAAACAGTTTTTAATTTTTCCGGTGCTACCTTGTTAAAATCAGATAGATAAATTTCTCTATGCAACATTGAAGTTCTTTCTAAATTATTTTCAGCTATAAAATTTTTCATTAATTCAAAACTTTGTGGTTCATCATCAAATGGTCCCACATGCATCATTTGTACACATAAACCATCCTCCATACTATCAAAAATGACGTCCTTTAAAAATGTGCTTGGTTTTTTCTTGTTTGCAATTTCAAATGCTCTCTTAACAACATCTTCATTTACAAATTCAGGCTGCCTTATCATTATAGTATAAACCAATTCATCCTTGTTTAAAGCACCTGATTTTATGCCTTCTTCTGTCAAATCCCAAACTCCCTCTAGTGGGTAAACTGTATATTCAAAATATCCTTCAGGAGTGAATCCGTTTTTAGGCATCATTCTCACTGCATATGCCAAAGAATAAAGAACACCAATTTTTGTTGCGAATTCTTCATTGTTGTTTGGATTTCCCTTTCCGCTAACCATGAAAAATTTTTGCTTAGGAACAGTGACAAGTTCAGGTTTTTGTTTCGGCAAATAAAGATTCTTCTCTTCTTTTTTCCATTCGTATTTCATGATTATCTCCGTTCATATAAATGTTTTAATACACTTTTACTAATTATACCATATTATATCAGTGCACTAAAGTTTTTATTGAGCGATATATAACATTTTAAAAATTTCAAAAAAAAGCAGTTAAGATTTTTCTTAACTGCTTTGTGTGTTGTATCTCTTATAACCCTAATTCACTTTTTAATTTCTTTAATTCTTCATCAACAGAATTATCGCCCATTGCTCCATATTTTTCTTCCAGAGCCTTTGCTTCATCAATAGGTTCCATATTCAAATCAGCCATTGCATTTGCTTCATCAAGCATTTTGTCTGCCTTTGCTTCCATACGTTCAAATGCACTGCTTGTACCTTGGATTCTTTCAGTAGCAGCTGTTGCTTTGTTAAGAGTTTCCTGAGTTTTAGCAACTGCAACCTTTGATTTTATTATATTTCTTCTAGCCTTTAATTCTTCAATATCAGAAGTCAACTTATCATGCATCTGTCTCATCTTTATAGCATTTTCATGAGCAGCTGCATAAGCAGTCATGAGGCCAGCACCTATGTTCTCAAGCTCTTGTTTTTTGTTTACAAATACTCTTGCATCGCCTTCATTGCCTGCTACAAGGGCTTTTTTTGCCAAATCAGCATACTTTAAAACCTCTGATTGATTTTCATCAACAAGACGTTTTGTGCGTGTTTCTTCTGCCATAACACCAGCTGTGCTTTTCTTAACCTCTGCCAAGTCCTCTGACATATCTCTTAAATACTGATCAATCATCTTCTCAGGGTCTTCCATCTTTTCCAAAACCACATTGATGTTTGCTTTAATAATATCTCCGAATCTTTCTAAAATTGACATTTTTTCCTCCTATGATTTCTATATTTTAATTTAGTTATAAATCTTTATTGTTATCTTCATATTTGTTTGCTAAATCCTCTGCTTCTGTGTCACCAAATGTATCTAGAGGTGTTTTTAAAATATCCTCCATCTGCTTTGCTTCAAGGTTCTTTTGCTTTTTAGCCTTCTTCCACCAAATAAACAAAATTAAAACCAAAACAGCAGCTCCTATTACAATAAACACTGTAATCCAAGGAGAGCGCGTTACTGTCATAATTCTGTTAGCAGCATCAGAAAATGAATTGCTGAAAAATTCTTCATCAGTTAAATCACTTTCATAATAATATCTGTCTACATAATCCAGCAATATGTCAGCTGCTTCTCTATCAATCACCTGTTTAGCTTGAGTACCTGTAACATACCAGTCCATGTACATGCCTTCATATTCATAAAATACAAATAGCAAGTGGGACTCATCGGTAAATAATTCATCATATAAATCATTGGCAAACTCCTCCAACTCAATATCTGAAGGATAAAAATTACCGTTAATATTATCAGTTAAATATAAATATGGCTGTACTCCAGTTTCATCATAAAAGTATTCCAGCCCTTTTTCTAGTTTTGTCTCATTATTAATCCATCCAAGTCTGTCATCAAAATATTCAGTTTCATTTACAGAACCCTTTGGTAGAGGTATACGCTCAACGGTTGATATTGTAATATCATTTGAACTATTATTTGTCATCATTCCGCTGAAAGCCGAAATCGCTATCATTATAGCAATGAAAACGACCAAAATAATTAAAACAGTCAAGCATCCACTAGGTGCACATCCGCTTGGAGCACTGTTTCTTCTATATCCGCCACCAAAGCCTCCCCCTGTGTTGCCTCCCATATTTATACCTCTAGGTACTCCAAAAGGTACTCCAACCTTAGGACCACTGGGAAAACCTCCACTACCAAAAACTCCTCTGTTACTTCCTCCGCCGAATAATCCGCCGGATCTGCCAGATGGACTTCCACCAAAGGAACCGCC
>JAQSYS010000242.1 GCA_029256005.1 Sedimentibacter sp. | reverse complement strand
CGATACTGTCATTGCAGAGGATGTATTTGGGCTTTATGGTAATGAAAAATCAATTATTGAGCATAATGGTACACTGAATCTTTTAAAGGGAGCCATGGAAACTTGTGATATAATTAGTACTGTCAGTGAAAGCTATTCAAAGGAAATTCTTGATGATTATTACGCACATGGGCTTTCTTCAATAATCAACAAAAATGCTCATAAGGTCAAAGGAATACTAAACGGAATAGACACTGCTCTTTACAACCCTGAAACTGACAGCTCATTGTTTGAAAATTACAGTGTAAACGATACAGAAAATAAATACATAAACAAAACAAATCTGCAGATGCTGACTAATCTTCCACAAGATATAAACGTGCCTGTAATTGCAATTATATCTCGGCTTGTTAAGCACAAGGGCATGGATTTAATTGTTAACGGTATAGAGGAAATATTGAAAGAAAGGGTGCAGTTCATCATTCTCGGCAAAGGTGACAGAAGTTACGAGCTTAAGTTTAAAGCATTGCAAGATAAATACCACGACAAGGTTGTTGTCAGAATTGACTTTAATCCTGATTTTGCAAGAAAATTGTATGCGGGTGCTGATTTCCTTCTTATGCCCTCCATAAGTGAACCTTGCGGAATTGCTCAAATGATTGCTTCAAGATATGGAACTATTCCAATAGTGAGAGAAACCGGCGGATTGATGGATTCAATTAAAGATTGTAGTCTTGGTTCCGGAAATGGATTTACTTTTTATGAACAAACACCAAGAATGCTTGTTGATACTGTAAAAAGAGCTCTTAATGTTTACCAACAAAAAGAAGATTTCAATAAATTAATAAAAACTGTTATGGATGTAGATTTCAGTTGGAATAAATCTGCCGAAAAGTACTATAACATGTATAAACTTATAGTAGGAGTTAAATGATGCTTGAATCAAAAATAGATTCGAAGCTTATCAATTCACTAATTGATGAGGAAATATCTAGATACTGGAACATTGAGCCATCTAGTGCTAATTCAAATCAGGTCTACAGAGCTCTTTGCGTAGTTTTAAGAGATATGCTTTTAAGCAAACGAAATAATTTTGTTAATAAAGTAAATAAAAATGATCAAAAACAAGTTTATTATATGTGCATGGAATTCCTTGTAGGGAAATCCCTCAGAAATAATTTATTTAATTTGAAAATAGAAAATGAAACACAAGAAGCATTGAAGAAATATAATGTTGATTTAAATGAGCTTTATTTCATTGAAAAAGATCCGGGACTTGGTAACGGCGGACTTGGAAGATTGGCTGCATGCTTTATGGACTCACTTGCAACACAAAATTACCCTGCAACTGGTTATTCTATAAAATATGAATTTGGTCTTTTTAAACAGAAAATTATAGATGGGTGGCAGACAGAACTGCCAGATGATTGGCTTACTACCTCTGATGTATGGCTGGTTCCGAAGACCGAAGAACGAGTAGTAGTAAAATTTGACGGAAAAATCAGAGAGGAATGGACAAATGATGGATTAAAAATTCACTACGATTTTCCTACCGAAATTGAAGCAATTCCATATGATATGTTTATATCAGGCTATGACAGCAAGGGCGTGAGCCTTTTAAGGCTATGGGAATCAAGAAGTTTAAACTCTCTCGATATGAACCTGTTTTCTCAAGGAGACTACATAAAGGCATTGTCAGAGGATTCCATGGCTGAAGCCATATCAAAGGTCTTATATCCTGCCGACAACCATTATGAAGGTAAAATTCTTAGGCTTAAACAACAATACTTTTTAGTTTCTGCTTCTGCCCAGGATATTGTGCGAAAACATTTTAAGATATACAAAACTCTGGATAACTTCAGTAATAAAGCTGCTATTCACATAAACGACACTCATCCTGCACTTATTATACCTGAGCTCATGCGTATTTTTATGGATGAATATAATTGTTCCTGGGAAAGGTCCTGGAAAATAGTAAAAGATACTGTTTCCTACACTAATCATACAGTTCTGACAGAAGCCCTGGAAACATTTGATGTTAATATTGTGAAGACTAAGCTTCCAAGAATATTTATGATTATTTCAGAAATCAATAGGAGATTTTTAGAAGAAGCTAGTGTAAAGTATAATGGAGATTGGAACAAGGCGATTCAAATGTCAATTTTCGCATATGATAGGTTGAATATGGCTAATCTTTGTATTATCGGCAGTCACACTGTAAATGGAGTTGCACAGCTACATACAGATATTCTTAAAAGAACAGTTTTTAAAAACTTCTATGAATACACTCCAAATAAATTTATAAATGTAACCAATGGCATTACACATAGGCGCTGGTTAAATCAAGCAAACCCAGATTTGAAAATGTTGCTGGATGATTTGCTGGGTAAAGATTATTGCATTAATCCGGAAAAATTATCAGATTTAAAAAAATATATAAATGATGATTATGTACTTAACTCCTTAAATGAAATCAAGTACAAAAATAAAAAAAAGCTGGCTGATTACATATTGAAGAATAATCATAATGTGTTGGATTTGGATTCAATCTTTGATATTCAAGCTAAAAGACTTCATGAATACAAGAGACAGCTTTTGAATGCAATGAGAATCATAAGCCTTATAATAGATATCAATGAAGGTAATACTGACCACATAGTTCCTGAAACCTTTATATTTGCTGCAAAGGCAGCACCTGGTTATTTTAGGGCAAAGGAAATAATTCAACTTATATATGCCCTTTCTGACTATATAAATAAAAATACATTTATTAAAAAATTCATCAATGTGATCTTTCTTGAAAATTATTCAGTATCACTGGCAGAACTCATAATTCCTGCCGGTGAATTGAGTGAGCAAATTTCACTTGCAGGCAAAGAAGCCAGCGGAACAGGAAACATGAAATTCATGCTTAATGGTGCACTAACAATTGGCACCTATGATGGCGCTAATGTTGAAATAATTAGCAATGTTGGAGAAGACAACTTTTTCTTATTCGGATTGAGAGACTATGAAGTTGAAAACTTGTGGAGGCAAGGCTATTCCTCCATTTCTTATTTTCAAAAAAATATTAAGCTACGTAAGATAATTGATTTTTTAAACAAAGGAATAGGCGGCAAAAGCTTTGAATCTCTATGCAAGTATCTACTAGGTAGTAATCAAGTTGGAGATCCTTACATGTGCTTTGCAGATTTTGACAACTATATTGATGTTCACAGTATGGCCTCTCATTTGTATTTTAACGACAAAAGAAAGTGGAATCAAATGTCCTTGATGAACATAGCATGTTCCGGAATATTTTCCTCTGACAGAACAATAAAAGAGTATGCTGATAACATTTGGAACCTAAAAAATATTAATATTGATTAATTACTTTCAAACAAAGGATGCTGAACAATGCATCCTTTATTTATAAAAAGGAGTCATTATGTTTATATTTGATAATCAGTCGGAGTTTTATCGTTGCCCTCAGGGTGGGGTTGAATCAGGGAAGTTAATAAGCATCAAAATATTTGTTAAGAAAAGCCTTCCACCCCCTAAACTAAAAGTAGAGAAAAGGTATGATTACAACAGCCAATTTTATAAGGAAGTTTTAATGAAATGGGTTGGAACAGAAAAAGCCTATGATTTATATGAAGCAGAATTCAGTTTAAATGAAGACGGTAACTATTTTTATTATTTTGTCTTAGATGATAATAATCGTTCGAAATTATATGAGCTGCTTGTATTCAAAGAAAATTTCCATACTCCTGAATGGATTAAGGGCGGAATCATTTATCACATATTTGTTGATAG
>JAQSYS010000241.1 GCA_029256005.1 Sedimentibacter sp. | reverse complement strand
TATCCTCAATCAATACATCATAAATTGAGTATTCAAGACTGTTTTTATCAATACCAAACCCGCTGGTCGAATTACCTTGAGGATCAATGTCAATGCTCAATACCTTTTTCCCTTTTATAGCCAGGGCTGCACAAAGATTTACATTTGTTGTTGTCTTGCCTACGCCGCCTTTTTGGTTGAATATGCTTATTACTTTAGTCACTTAATCACCCTCTACATGCTTTTTTTCGGAATCTTTACCTTTATCTCGATGAACTCATCTGATTCATCCTGTTCAAACTTTGCATCTATACCTGTTTTAACAATTTCGTTATATGCATTTTTAATGGTATTTATATAAATTTTATAATTAATGAAGTTTCTCACATAACGCTTGTCCCTAATTTTCTTTTCATTAATATCCTCAGCTATTGAATTGACTAGTTTCTCTGTTTCACTTACATTTAAATCCTTATTGATTACTTTTTCAACGATATTTAAAAGTAGCTCTTCGTCATCAAGTTTTAAAAGTGCTCTTGCATGGCGCTCGCTCAAGTTTCCTTCTCTAAGTTTACTTTTTACAGATTCAGGCAACTTTAAAATTCTCATTTTATTAGCAATAGTTGATTGTGATTTTCCAAGCTTCTCAGCAAGCTGAGTTTGATTCAAACCAAAATCCTCAATAAGCCTTTCAAATGCCATAGCTTCTTCTATAAAGTCTAAATCCTCTCTTTGAAGATTTTCGATTAATGCCATAGCTGCTGATTCTTCTTCTTTTACTTCTATTATAACTGCTGGAATTGTTTCCATTCCTAAAAGCTTTATTGCCTTAAAACGTCTTTCACCTGCAACTATCTCATAAACATCATCGTAAATTTTTCTAACAGTTATAGGTTGTATTATACCATAGTTTTTTATTGATTGACTTAATTCATCAAGTGCTTTGTCATCAAAAACCTTTCTAGGCTGATTTTTATTAGGAATTATTTTATTAACATCGATATTAATAATATTACTTAACAAGAATATCTCCCCCTTAAAAAATTTATCGTGCTCGTTACACCAACGGATCTTTGCTTGGTTTACCGGCTTTTCTCGGATATTTTGCATTCGTTGTTTCAAACTTTTCAATTATAACAATTTTTCTTACAATATCAGTTCCCGGCAAACTTACTTCACTTATAGTTTTGATTTTTCCGCCCAGTTTTATTATTGCACTTTCAGAATCTTTAATTTCCGGGGAAATATTCTCGCTTTTATAAGCAGCAAAATAACCACCTACTTTAACAAACGGAAGACAATATTCACTTAGAACATTAAGCGGAGCAACAGCTCTTGATACACAAATATCGTACATTTCTCTGTATTTTTCATTTTGTCCGAATTCTTCAGCTCTTCCGTGGATAAATTCAACATTTTCTAATTTTAATTCTGTTGCTACCACTTCCAAGAAATCAATTCTTTTCCTTAAGCTGTCTAAAAGAGTTACTTCATAATTGTCATTGACGATTTTTAATGGGTATCCAGGGAATCCGCCACCGGTACCAACATCTATCATTTTCTTATTATTATCTATGTTATCAAACACTAACAGTAAAATACTGTCTAAAAAATGTTTAACATAAATGTCTTCGTCATCTTCAATGGAAGTAATATTGATTTTTTGATTCCATTCCTTCAGTAAATCTCGATACCTTATAAACTTACTTTCAATATTGCTGTCGTAAGGAATATTTAATTGTTTAAATCCATCTTCCAATGTTTTTATCAAGGTAGGTAGGCTCCTTATAAATATTATTTTATTAATTTATCTATGTAAGAAACGACTTATTGTCGTTCCTGTTATTTTATTATTTATCTTTCTTGTGTTGCATTGTAAGTCATTAAATAAATCAAAAGCACATTTATATCTGAAGGCGAAACTCCAGATATACGCGAAGCCTGACCTATTGAATCAGGTCGTATTTTATTAAGCTTTTGCCTAGCTTCTAGTCTTAAACTTCCAACTTGATTATAATCAATATCTTTAGGAATTCTTTTATTTTCAAGCTTTTTAAACTGTTCAACCTGATTTATCTGCTTTGTTATATAGCCCTCATATTTTATGACAGTTTCCACATAATCCTTAATTTCTTTTTTTAAAGATGGTCTTTCAATATCTAAATCAAATGTGTTGTCATAATTTAATTCTACTCTTTTTAAAAGCTCATATAGACTGGTTGGCATTTTAAGCGAAACACTGCCTATACCTTCAAGTATCTCATTTATTTCTGATTTTGGTGTTATCTTTATCCCTTTTAGTCTTTCTATTTCATTTTCTATTTGTAGTTTTTTACTTCTAAATTTCTGATATCTTTCATCTGTTACAAGGCCTTTTTCATACCCTATTTCCGTAAGTCTTTCATCTGCATTGTCTTGTCTTAATAAAAGCCTATACTCTGCTCTAGATGTCATCATACGATATGGTTCATTGGTTCCTTTTGTAACCAAGTCATCAATCAATACACCTATATAAGCCTCAGAACGATCTAATACCAATGGTTCTTTGCCTTTTAAGCTCATTGCAGCATTTATACCGGCAACTAAGCCCTGTGCAGCTGCTTCTTCATAACCAGAGCTTCCGTTCACCTGTCCAGCAAAAAATAAATTTTTAATACTTATTAATTCCAAACTCAACTTAAGCTGTGTTGGATCTATGCAATCATATTCTATTGCATATGCAGGTCTCATAATCTGCGCATTTTCCAAACCAATCATTGATTTGTACATAGGTAACTGAACTTCATACGGCAAAGAAGAAGACATTCCTTGAATATACATTTCCTTTGTATCCAAGCCTTCAGGTTCAACAAAAAGCTGATGTCTTTCCTTGTCAGAAAATTTAACTACTTTATCTTCAATTGAAGGGCAGTATCTTGGTCCAACGCTTTTTATAACTCCTTCATATAAAGGAGATCTGTTTAAATTTTCCCTAATAATATTATGTGTTTTTTCAGTTGTATATGTTATATAGCAGGGAACCTGCTCTATATTTATCTCATCTGTCATAAATGAAAAAGGAATTATTTCCTCATCCCCTGACTGAGCTTCCATCATGCTTAAATTAATAGAATCTGCATGTATTCTTGCAGGTGTCCCGGTTTTAAATTTTCTTAAGGTCACACCCAAATTCATCAATGATTCAGAAAGTTCGTTTGCAGGAGCCAAGCCATCAGGTCCCGAAGAATAATTTAATTCTCCAATATATATTTTCCCCTTCAAGTAAGTTCCGGTTGTAATTATTACAGCCTTAGCATTGTAGTATGCGCCAAGCTTTGTATATACATTAAAGCTTCCGTCATCCTGAATTTCAAGTCTTGTAACCTCGCATTGCATTATTTTAAGGTTTCCCTGATTTTCCAAGACTTTTTTCATTTCTGTATGATATTTCCTCTTGTCAGCCTGAGCACGTAAAGAATGAACTGCAGGTCCCTTAGAGCGATTGAGCATCTTACATTGTATCATAGTTTTATCAATATTTAAAGCCATTTCTCCGCCCAAAGCATCAATTTCCCTTACCAGGTGCCCCTTAGCAGTTCCTCCTATGTTAGGATTGCATGGCATCATTGCAATTGAATCTAGGCTCATTGTTAGTACAATAGTCTTCATACCAAGACGAGCGCTAGCCAAGGAAGCTTCACATCCTGCATGTCCGGCACCAATAACAGCCACATCTACACTTTCAGCAAGAAAATCTCTTACTCTTTCTTCCATCTTGTTCCTCTTTCTAATTTGGGGACATTCCAGGGACATTCCTCCAAAG
>JAQSYS010000240.1 GCA_029256005.1 Sedimentibacter sp. | reverse complement strand
ATTTACTTGTTTTTCTCTTACTTTCTTCTCTCTTACTTGCTTTTCTCTTACTTGCTTTTCTTTGGTTTGTTTTTCTTTCATCATGTTTTCCTTTCAAGTTTTTTAGTGTCACACTTTTTTTGCTTATGTAATACCTTTTTTATATTAATTTGTTAATAATATATGTGTTATTAGTGTTATTTTATTTAAACCACATTCAAACTTTATTTGATAGTAGCATTAAGATTAGAAAGGTTTGAAGGTTTTTCAGAATATACGCGATATTAATACTGCTATTCCGGAAGTTCGAAAAACTTCTTAATACAATTTTAGCTGTTTAAAAGAAATAATACAAGTAAATAATGGAATTTTTCAGAAAAATGTATAAATTTATACTTATCTTTGTACTCATCCGATGCATTTTAACCAATTTAAACATCAACCACAGCTCCGGTTTTAAAGCATAGTGCAGTAAAAAAACTTAAGGCTGTTTTGGAGGTATCCCAAAGCAGCCTTAAGTTATATGGAAGAGTATTTAGTTATATGTATATTATATCTTCTCTTTACTTACTTCTCCATTGCGAAACATGGAGAATAATCCAAGAAACATACTGATTATAGCGATGAAGAAAGGTAGAATTATACCAGCTTGTGAGGTTGATTGCTGTGAAATATCTGAAGTGCAGAGCCATAATGCTATGATGGAAATAATAGCAAATAGCAACCCACTCATAAAACGTTTGAATTTACTGACCCTGTATTTGTAAACAATTTTTTTCATAAGAACCTCCTCTAAATTCTAATACACTATTTTCCTTCTACCTATTAAACGATTCAAACTGTAAAAAGGTTGCACTATTTTTTAAATATTTTCATAAAAAATACATTTTTTTATAAAAAAGGATTCATTGCTTCCATTTATTTCCTTCATCTTATTAAAGTCACTTAGTAAAGTCATCAAAATAAACAACTCTTTAACTAATAAAAAAAGAGGTAAGAGACATCACATCTCTTACCTCTATCACATTACAATTTCTCTACAAAACTTTTGCCATATTCCGAACAAGTAGCCAATCCACTTTCATCAGGAACCCAAAGAAGTCTTAGTCCCTCATCACCAACAGTAAATCCTGCTTCTTTCAAACTATCTGAAATCTGTTTTACTGCTTCTCCACTCCAACCATAACTTCCAAAAGCTGCTGCACTTTTTTTCTTGAACTTCAGACCTTTCACCATTTCCAACAATCCACCCAAGGAATAAAGATAGCCATTATTTACAGTTGGTGAACCCACAAGAATACTCTTGGATTTAAAGATCTCAGTTATAATATCATTTTTATCTTCTTTCGCACTATTCATAATCTTAATTTTGACTTTGGAATCAGCTTGTTCTATTCCATATGCGATTGCCTCAGCCATTTTTCTGGTGGCATTCCACATCGAGTCATAAATAATTGTTATTTGATTTTCCTGATAATCCTTCGCCCAGGTTAGGTATTGCTCTACAATCTGTGCCGGATTGTCTTTCCATATTACTCCGTGGCTGGGACAAATCATGGAAAGCGGTAATTGGAAGCTAAGGACCTCTTCTATTTTTTTGACTACCATTTTGCTGAAGGGTGTAAGTATATTTGCATAATACTTTGTTGCCTCCGCATATAACTCTGCCGTGTCTGCTGTATCATTGTAAAGAGATTCTGTAGCATAATGCTGTCCAAAGGCATCGTTACTGAATAAAATATTCTCACCAGACATGTAAGTAAACATGGTATCCGGCCAATGAAGCATCGGTGCTTCAACAAATGTTAATTTACTTTCACCAATGTCTAAGGTATCACCTGTTTTTACGATGACATAATTCCAGTCCTGATGATAATGACCTTTCAGAATTTTTGCACCGTTTGCAGTACAATAAATCGGAGTATCAGGTATTTCACGCATTAATTCCGGTAAAGCACCACTATGGTCTATTTCATTATGATTTGCAATTATATAGTCAATCTTATTTAAATCAATCTCATTTTTCAAGCGGGCAACAAATTCTTTATCGAAAGGCTGCCATACAGTATCAATTAATACAGTCTTCTCATCTTGAATTAGATAGGAATTATAAGATGATCCTTTTCTAGTTGAATATTCATTTCCATGAAAGTACTTTAGCTCCCAGTCGATCTTACCGACCCAGGTTACTTTGTCTGTAATTTTCTTACTCATATGTGTTTCCTCCAATTTGATCGAATTATATATGATTATAACATATTTTCTACTAATAATATACCCTTATCATATACAACTAACATTGATTCAAATCACAGATTATAATAAATTTCGTATTTAAAGTTAATTTCTAAGCGCGTGGGGCTTTATCTTCAAAGCATCAATAGGATTGCTTGCATTATCATATTAATATTGAAGACTCCAAAGTCCTAACAATTTCTTAAAACAGAATTTATAATCTATTTTTAAAATATCCGTAGTTGTATAAATGGGAATCTCAGAATATAGCATATCGTTAATATAATATTTTGCATTACCAATTGCACTATCAGCTAATATGGGAGCCTGTAAGGTCTTCGGAAGCTCATATTGAACCTTTACATTCTCATCGTCACGCATTAACAGGGTTATATCTCCCTCAACTTTAAGCGTTTCATATTTCTGCTGTCCATCTTTTACAAAGATTGGGTCTAGTTTGACATCTTCAAATATCTGCCTTACTTTATAATTATTAACACCGTAATTCATTAATTCTTTTGTATCGGACCATTTTAAACTCTTATTCGGTGGCCATCCACACCCAAGAACCACAGATATCAAAGTTTTATCCTGTCTTTTTATTGCTCCAACAAAGCAATAACCGGCCTCTCCGGTGAAACCTGTCTTTACACCAATGGCACCCTCCATCATATATAAGAATTTATTTTTATTTGATACAGTATGGCTTTTGCCTTTTTTAATCTCTTGAAATACATGTGATGAAGTATTGGTAATCTTTATGAATTTTTCATTTTTAATTGCATAGCTAGCAATTACTGCAAGGTCTTTTGCCGTTGTGTAATGACCTTCTGCATCCAATCCGTTCGGTGTGACAAAATTAGTATGTTCACATCCCAGTTCTCTAGCCTTATCATTCATCATAGTTGCAAAACCCTCGATAGAGCCACCAACATGCTCTGCGATTGCTACTGCAACATCATTATGACTTTCCAGCATTAATGAGTACAGTAGATCTTTTAGATAATACTGCTCTCCGGTATTAATATTTAGTTGTACATCGGGCATCCTGGCAGCGTAAGAGGAAACGGTGACAACTTCATCAAGATTTGCATTATCCAAGGTAACAATGCAGGTCATAATCTTGGTGGTACTTGCCATCGCCATCTCATGATAGCCGTTATTTTCATATAAAACCCGGTTATTGGAGGCATCCAGAAGTAATGCCGATAATGCATGCACATGTGGCTCCTTGACTACGGAAGAGTTATCCTCCTCTTTTTGTTTGCTATTTTCTTCAGTATCTTCTGCGGAATGAACAATTTTTTGATATTCTTCTTCATTTTCTAATGCCTTTTCATTCTCCTTCTTCAGTTCATGCCCAAAATCTTCATAAATCAAACCGGAAGAATTCAATATTTCATCGTAATAAATTTTCAAATTATTATATTGAACCACGGTAAACAAAATTAATAATGCAAGACATGGCAATGTTTTCGCGTATTTGTTTTTCAATTGAATCATCCTATTCATTTCCTTACTCTAAATTTATTGTAAAAACACCAGAATATTCATAGTTTAATCGGTTGTTGATGAACTTGTTTTAT
>JAQSYS010000239.1 GCA_029256005.1 Sedimentibacter sp. | reverse complement strand
CTTGACAAATTAATTTCCTTAGTTTATATTACAATTAATATGACGATGATGGAAAGTAGTAAATAACTCATTGGTTAAGAGAGTCAGTGGCTGGTGTAAACTGATGCGATGGTTTTTGAATCCGTTCCGGAGTTTCTGGGGAAATAACTCAGACGTACAAAGGCGATAACTTTTTCAAGTGATTATACATATGTATAATAATTAGGGTGGCACCGCGAGTAACTCTCGTCTCTAAATAAGAGACGGGAGATTTTTTTATGAAAAAGGTTAATCAAAAATATAAAAACAATGGAGGAAAATATGTTAGATTTAAAATTTGTCAGAGAAAATCCTGAAATAGTAAAACAAAATATAAAAAATAAGTTTCAGGACAATAAACTGCCTCTAGTGGATGAGGTTATTGCGTTAGATGTTGAAAACAGAGAAGCAAAGTCAAAAGCAGACAGCCTTAGAGCAGAAAGAAACAAGATATCTAAGGAAATCGGCGGATTAATGGCAAAGGGTAAAAAAGAAGAAGCCGAAGAACTTAAAAAAAGAGTTGTTAAAAATCAAGAAGAATTAGCAGAGTTAGAAAAGAAAGAAACAGAACTTGAAGAAAGAATTCTTAAAATTATGATGACATTACCTAATATCATTGATAAGAGTGTTCCATTAGGCAAGGATGATAGCGAAAACGTTGAAGTAAAGCGTTATGGAGAACCTGTAGTTCCTGAATTCGAAATACCATATCACTCTGAAATAATGGAAAAATTTGATGGTATAGATTTAGAAAGTGCTAGAAAGGTAGCTGGAAACGGATTTTATTATTTAATGGGAGATATTGCTCGACTTCATTCAGCAGTTATTTCATATGCTAGAGATTTTATGATAGATCGTGGATTTACTTATTGTATACCTCCATTTATGATTAGAAGTGAAGTTGTTACAGGAGTTATGAGCTTCGCTGAAATGGATGCAATGATGTACAAAATTGAAGGTGAAGATTTATATTTAATAGGCACAAGCGAACATTCCATGATTGGAAAGTTCATAGACACAATATTGCCTGAAGAATCACTTCCTCATACATTAACAAGCTATTCACCTTGCTTCAGAAAAGAAAAGGGAGCTCACGGAATAGAGGAAAGAGGAGTATATAGAATACATCAGTTTGAAAAGCAAGAAATGATAGTGGTATGTAAGCCAGAAGAAAGCCCGATGTGGTTTGATAATCTTTGGCAAAATACAGTGGATTTATTCCGTTCATTGGATATACCTGTTAGAACATTGGAATGCTGTTCAGGAGATTTAGCAGACTTGAAGGTAAAATCAGTTGATGTTGAAGCATGGTCCCCAAGACAACAGAAATATTTTGAGGTTGGCAGTTGTTCTAACCTAGGAGAAGCGCAGGCAAGAAGACTGAAAATACGTGTTGCTGATGAAAACAACAACAAGTACTTCGCTCATACATTAAACAATACAGTTGTGGCACCACCTAGAATGTTAATAGCATTTTTAGAAAACAACCTTAATAAGGATGGTTCAGTCAATATACCAAAAGCACTTCAGCCATATATGGGTGGAAAAACAATTATTAAGTAATTTAGTCAAAAAAATTGTAAATTTAGCCGCCATTAATATGGTGGCTAAATTTTTTCAATACAATATTGACTTGAACGGTATTGACAAAAAACTTGTGATTAGATAAACTGAAATATAGTACATTTAGGAAGCGTATCGAAGTGGTCATAACGAGCCGCACTCGAAATGCGGTTACCCGCAAGGGTACGTGGGTTCGAATCCCACCGCTTCCGCCATCGATTTTTAAAACATGACAGTCTGTATCTTATTCAGGGCTTACAATAACATACGAATTAATTTTTCTGGAAAGGAGTTCTAGAAAAGTGGCAATAGAAAATCAATATCTACCAGATGTTGAAACGATACTATCTCATAGACATGACAATGGAGCTGACCTTTGGGCAACGCCGGATAATAGACTATTGAAAGGCTCACCCTTTTCAACTTTTGAAAGCGCACTTTATCTTTTAGAACTAGGAATGTCTAACAAAGAGCCTATTTTTAAAGCGGTTGCTGATTTAATTTTTAGTGTGTGGCAAGAAGATGGGCGGTTCAAGATATATCCTAAAGGTAGTATTTATCCATGCCAAACGGCGATTGCCGCTAATGTGATGTGTCATCTGGGATATGTAGAGGATGAGAGACTTCAAAAAACCTTTCGTCACTTCTTAGATACACAGTATCAAGATGGTGGTTGGCGTTGCAATAAGTTTTCGTTCGGGCATGGTGAGGAAACCAAATATTCTAACCCACAGCCTACATTGAATGCACTTAATGCATTTCGTTTTAGCAACTACTTAAACAATGAGCCTGCACTTGATAGAGCCGTGGAATTTTTGCTACAACATTGGGTTATTCGCAAGCCTATCGGCCCTTGCCACTATGGGATTGGAACATTGTTTATGCAAGTTGAATATCCATTCCGCAATTACAACTTGTTTGAGTATGTATATGTATTATCATTTTATAACTGCGCAAAAAATGATGACCGTTTCCTTGAAGCATTTGAAGTGCTCAAATCAAAGACTGTTAATGGTCAAATTGTGGTAGAGCGTGTTGTGCCTAAACTGGCAAAACTATCTTTCTGCAAAAAAGGTGAACCAAGCATCTTAGCAACAAAGCGGTACCATGAAATTTTGAAAAATCTAAGTTAAAGAGTTTGAACCTATCTGGATTCATATCGTTATGCCATTTAAACGACGGTTTTGAAAAATCAATGCCGTTGTTTTTCCTTTTGAAAAATCAGAAAATGGAGCGTGTAATTTTATCAGAGTGCATTGTGTCGATATTTTATTTCTTTACTTTTATAGCCGTATAAAATATAATTTATTATGCTCGCTTTTTATTGTCAATACACTAATTTAGAAGCAATCGCAGAAATAATGTATGGGCAATACGAATTGAATTTAAAGGAGAACTAAATGAAAGACATCGAAATAGCTGTGGAGCTTTTAGAAATGGAAAAGCTTGCACTAGCAATAGTTAAAGACGGAAAAGTAATTTTTTCAAGCAGTGATAAAGGAATTAAACCATTATATACAGCGGTAAAAGAACAAAAAAATGAGCTAGAGGGCTCAAGTGTTGCAGATAGAGTAACTGGAAAAGCGGCTGCTGTTCTTTGTACATATGCAGGAATCAAACAATTAAAAACAAGATTGATTTCTGACAATGCAATAAATGTATTAAAAGGAACAAGTATATTATATGAGTATGATGAATGTACTCCTTATATAAAAAATCGTGATAAAACAGGAATGTGTCCAGTTGAAACATTGTCACTTAAGACTGAGAACATAGATGAGCTATTACAGGGGATAGAGAGTTTCTTGAATAGCATTAAAAAGGTTAATTAATGTGAAGATAACTTAAATACAGATAGGACGGAAGATGAACAGAAAAATTACTACAAAAGAATTAGTATTAAGCGGGTTGTTATTAGCATCCGGAATAATACTTCCAATGATATTTCATTTGGTAAGCTTGACAGGGCCAATAGCACTTCCTATGCATATACCTGTACTAATAGGAGGGTTTTTATTATCACCTCCATTAGCATTGGCTTTAGGTGTTTTAACACCTATAATAAGTGGATTGTTTACAGGAATGCCGGTAATGTTTCCGATGGCAGTTATAATGGCAGTTGAATTAGGGATTTATGGACCAGCTTCCATTGCAACAAGAAAATTTAAGTTGTCTGTTATACCATCATTGATTATTTCAATGATAACAGGGAGAATAGCAGCAGGATTTACTGTTGCGGTATTAGTTCAATTATTCGGAGTTAAGATGAATCCAATAATGTTTGTTAAGGGTGCTGTATTAACAGGCTTGCCCGGAATTATTATACAACTGATTTTCATACCTGCACTGATATATGCAATTAAATCATTTATTAAAATGTCTATAAAAAGAGCTTAAGGAAATCCTTAAACTCTTTTTATACGTAGGAACATCAATCAGTGGTGTAATAAAATTTTTTATTATAAAATTATAGGTTGTGCAATAGAGGCTTCCTCAATATAAACCTCAGCGATTAATAGTTAAAATCACTATTTTATTGAACCCAGGTTTTTTCTATACCAAGAGCTTTGGCTTTTCTTACTATTGGAGGCTGAGTAGTCTTTAATACTTCAGCTGCTTTATAAGTTGTCTTGTATTTAGTTAATGCAAGAGTGATTATTCTTTTTTCTAATGCTTGAACCGCTTC
>JAQSYS010000238.1 GCA_029256005.1 Sedimentibacter sp. | reverse complement strand
AAATAAATCTGAAAATCCTTACATTAAAATAACAGCCAGAACAATATCCATAAAAAATGAAAATATGATTCAATTTGAAAAATTTACTGAAAAACAAGCTTTTCATGAAAATTACACATTTGAGAAAGCTTCTGAGGAAATTATAAACTTAATTATTAATGAATACCGAAACATCAATTTATTTACTGAAGAAGCAGATTTTCAATTAATTGTAAGTAAAAAAGGAAGCATTAAGCTAACTGAAAAGGAACCTACAAAAAAACAAAAAATCGAAGATCATAATAAGAAAAAACAATATATAATAAATGAAAATGAACCATGTGATTTTTTAACCCATCTAGGTGTAATGACCAAGGAGGGGGCAGTTTATGCGAAAAAATATGATAAGTTCAAGCAAATAAATAAATTTTTGGAAATAGTCGATGATTCCTTGAAAGGTAAAACGCTTGAGGATGATTTTATGATAATAGATTTTGGTTGTGGTAAGGCATATTTGACATTTGCATTATATTATTATTTCTACTTTATCAGAAATGTTAAAGTAAGAATAATCGGGCTAGATTTAAAAGACGAAGTAATAGAATTTTGCAATGAAACAGCAAAAAAATTAAATTACGAACACTTAGAATTCATTTATGGAGACATACGCGATTTTGAATATAAATCGAATGTAGATATGATTGTGACTCTTCATGCCTGTGATACTGCAACAGATGCTGCATTGGTTAAAGCTATAAATTGGAATACAGAAATTATACTGTCTGTTCCATGTTGTCAGCATGAATTTTATGATAAAATAGTTAATTCAAATATGGAGCCAATGCTGAAGCATGGATTGATAAAAGAGAGAGTTTCTTCACTTGTGACAGATTCCTTGAGAAGCTTATTTCTTGAAACAAAGGGCTACAAGGTGCAACTAATGGAATTTATTGCAATGGAGCATACACCTAAAAATATATTGATAAGAGCCACTAAAACTAATAAAGACTATTTAAAAGCCGATAAAGAATATGAAGAATTTAAAAAATTCTGGAATTTGAAAGATTTATTTATAGAAAGCTATTACAATAACAATAGTTTATAAATTGTGCTGCGGGGAGATTACATGTGCGCTGATTATAATTTTAATAAGCACGACAGAGGAATATTTGAATACATATTAGACAACATACCGGATTCAATTACCTTAGTTGATATGAGCGGGAAAGTTGTTTTCTTTAATTCAACTGCTGAGGAATATTTTGGTGTATTGAGAAATGAAATAATTGACAAGGATATTAGAGAGTTTTTTCCCAATGCTATACTTCCAAGGGTGCTTGAACACAAGACGTCTTATCACAATATTTATAATAGTCCAAGGGAAAACAGTTATGTGGTTTCCAGTGCTGTACCACTTAATGATAAGCACGGCTATATGATTGGAGCTCTTGCAAGGGACCGTGATATTACAGAAATAGTGAAATTAAGCGAACTTTTAAATAAAACACAAACTAACTTATTACAGTTAGAAAAGGAATATTCAAAGATTGCTTCATCTGGTGAAGCCTATTTTTCAAAAATAATTAGCAATAATGCAAGCTTTATACAAATTATAAATCTTTGCAAAAATATATCAAAATCCCCATTAAACATTCTTTTAAAAGGTGAAAGCGGCACAGGTAAGGAAATGTTCGCTAAAGCAATTCATTATGAAAGTGGCAGAAAGGGAAAATTTATTCCTATTAATTGCAGTGCCATACCAAGAGAGTTATTTGAAAGTGAGTTATTTGGTTATGAAGCAGGAGCATTTACTGGAGCGAAGACTGAGGGTAAAAAGGGGAAGTTTGAAGATGCAGAAGGCGGCACATTGTTTTTGGATGAAATAGGAGATATGCCGTTAGAACTTCAACCAAAGCTTTTAAGAGTTTTGGAGGAAGGTGTAGTTACAAGAATAGGTAGCAATAAACAAAGAAAAATTGATGTGAGAATAATTTCAGCTACAAATAAGGATATCAGGACCCTAATTGTTGAAGAAAAGTTCAGGAAAGATTTATATTATCGCCTTGATGTATTTCAGGTTAACATCCCGCCTCTGAGAGAAAGAAAGGGAGACATTGTATTATTAGCCAATAAGTTTATACAGGAATTCTGTATGGAACAGGGAATAAGCATAATTGAATTACCAAATGAAATTTTAAATGTATTTCAAGAGTACAATTGGGAAGGAAATATCAGAGAACTCCGAAATGTAATACAAAGATCTGTAATATATGCGAACCAAAGTGGAAAAGATAAGATTGAAAAAGAATTTCTGCCGTCATACATAAAAAATATACAGGTAGATGAAATCAACAAGGTTATTAATGTAAATGAAATAAAACAATACGAAACAGGGCTTGATGAGTATCTGGAAAAGATTGAAAAAAGAATAATACAAAAAACTCTGGAGGAATTGAAATTCAACAAATCAGAGGTAGCAAAACGGTTAAAGATACCAAGAGCTACATTGTATTATAAAATAGAAAAATACGGGATACAGTCAGAGTAGAAAGGATATGTATGGAAAGAATCAAATTAGCCGCAATATCTGCATTTGGATTAGAGGCAATAGTAAAAAGAGAATTGAATGAGCTTGGCTATGAAAATGTAGTTACAGACAACGGATGGATGTACTTCGATGCTGAAGTGAAGGATATTCCAATAGCAAATATAAATTTAAGATGTGCTGACAGAGTTATGTTAGTAATGGGACAGTTTGAAGCATATTCCTTTGAAGAGCTTTTTGACAAAACCTACGAGCTCCCTTGGGAAGAATGGATTACCAGGGACGGAAAATTTACAGTTAAAGGTAAGAGTGTAAAATCAAAGTTATATTCAACTCCTGATTGCCAAGCAATTGTTAAGAAAGCAATCTCAAAGAAGCTTTGCGAGGAATACGAAGTTGAGTGGATGCCTGAAACAGGAGCTGAATTTACAGTGCAGATTTCTATTCACAAGGATGTTGCTACTCTTACAATTGATACAACCGGAGCTAGAGAAGGTCTTTTCAAAAGAGGATACAGAGAAAAATCTACTGAAGCACCTTTGAAAGAAACAATGGCGGCTGCCTTGGTCAAACTGAGTTTTTGGAACAAGGACAGAATACTATATGACCCGATGTGTGGTTCAGGAACAATTGCAATCGAGGCTGCTATGATAGGTAGGAATATAGCACCAGGACTGCTACGAACATTTGCATCGCAAAATTGGCCAATAGTCAAAGAAGATTATTGGAAGGATGCAAAAATTGAAGCAAGAAAAAGAATCGATTTAAATTCCGACATAAAAATTTATGCATCAGATATAAGCAAGAAAGCAATAAGCATAGCAAAAGAAAATGCAGCAGAAGCTGGAGTGGACGATTGCATTGAGTTTTTTGACAAAGATGTAATGCATATTAAAGAACCAATGTTTCCTAATGGAATTTTAATCACAAATCCTCCTTATGGTGAAAGAATCGGAGAAATAATAGACATTCAACAAATTCATAAACATTTGGGTTTAGTTTTTGGCAAAGATAAGACATGGTCAATTTATGTTATTACAGCAGTAGAGTCTTTTGAGAAGGATTTCGGGAGGCAGGCTGACAGAAAAAGAAAGCTTTTCAATGGTGATGTAAAAGTTGATTACTATCAATACTTCGGAGAGAGGCCAGTAAAGGACAATGCTTAAAAAACGTTCAATTTGTAAAATTTCTGTTACAAAAACAGTTGAAATGTAATCATTTTTATTGTACACTGTAAATATATGTTTGATTTTTTTTAATATTGTGTTATTATATAAACTACAATATTGAAAGTTGGGGCA
>JAQSYS010000237.1 GCA_029256005.1 Sedimentibacter sp. | reverse complement strand
ACTTGTTGAGGAATACACTGCAGAATATGACAATAAGGCCCCTTCATTAGTTGTATTAGAGCCTAAGGAAGGTGCAGTAACACAAAACGGAAAAATTACAGTTACAGGTGTGACTGATCCTTATGCGGTAGTAACTATAAACAATGTGAATTATGATGCAGACGTTGATGGAAAATTCAGCATAGCATTAGATTTCGGAAATTCATTTTTGTCAAAAATAAAATTAGAAGCAAGAGATTCCGTAAGTAATACAACAACACGTGAAATCAGTGTTTTAAATGACCAAGCAAAGGTGGAGGATATTACTGTTGTACCTGAATACAAGCTTATGGCAACAGGAACAAAACAACAGTTATCCACATATATATCATCAGATGATGACTTGGATGAAAAAATTGATAACAGCTCTGTAAAATATTCCATAGTTCAAGGTAGTAATTATGCATCCATTGATGAAAAGGGAGTAATCACTGCAAGATATGAAGGAATAGTAGTAGCAAAATCAGAATTTTTCCTTACAGATTCTGTATCCTTAAGTGATAGCATTGTAATTGATGTAACTGGTGATAAATATCGTAGTTCAGTTAAATATTATCCTCCTGTTTTTTCTAGAGATATGTTTAGTTGGCTTGCCGGAAGCTCTATGTCGACTAGCGGAGGAACAATTAAGACTGATGATGGTGTGATACTGTTTATACCAAATGGTGCATTGCCTTATTATCAGGATAATGTAGATATCTTCACATACAATGATATAGAAGATCTGTTAAGTGGAATGAACATACCAGAAGGAGCTACAGCGGTATCAAATCCATATTTTATAAGTCTAGTAACTGACTTTATGAAGCCTGCTCAGCTGACATTGCCGGTTTCTGGTAGCAACAAAGCTTTCGTATATTACTATGATGAAGAGCTCGGTGCTTTGATATACAAGGGAGGAGTAATGTCTCCTGATAATAGTTCAGTAACTGCAGACATTACTAGACCTGGAACATATATAGTCTTGAATTATCCTTTGCAAAATATATTTGCAGACATTCCATCAAATTATTGGGGATATGATTATTTATATGGGTTAAATTATCTAGATGTTATTAATGGCTATAATGAAAATGGAACACTGTTATTTAAGCCTGATGGTAATATAACAAGAGCTGAGTTTATTAAACTTTTGGTTGCATCGCAACATATAAATATTAGTGAAGCACAAGATTTAGAGCTTAATTTTGCTGATGTTCAAAACATACCGGATTGGGCCTTACCGTATATAAAAGCTGCGGTAATGCATGGATTGGTGAATGGAAAGAATATTGACGGTAAGCTATATATTTCAGCTGGAGATTATATAACGAGAGAGGAACTAGCAACAATTATTGGCAGAGCGATTAACTCTGAAGCTAGAAATAGCAAAGTTTTTAATGACTATGGCCAAATTAGCTCATGGGCAACAGAAGAAATTCAAAAACTTGTTGAACTAGGTATAATCAATGGTTATGAAGACAACACATTCAAACCAAGAAACAATGCAGCTAGAGTTGAAGCAGCAGTAATGATTTACAAAACATTAATTCAATAAAGCAAGGTCTGCTGCAGATAGATATTATGTTTTAAATAATTTATTTACAGGACTGTCAAATTGCCAAAAAGCAATTTGATAGTCTTTTTATTTATTTTAAAAAGTACTTGACCTGTCGTAGTAAATGTAATATAATTACTTCATCAGGTGAAGTACGACAGATGAAGTAAAAACATAGAAAGAGGTATGCATATGATTAGCAGTGATGTAATTCGAGGCTACAACGATACGATGATACTGTCTCTTTTGCTGAATGAACCATCTTATGGCTATGAAATCTCTAAAAGAATCAGAGAATTAACAGAAGAAAAATATATAATGAAGGAAACAACACTTTACTCTGCATTTAAGAGATTAGAGACTAATGGATTTATTGATGCGTTTGCAGGTGCGGAAACAAACGGAAAACCTAGGACATATTACAGAATAACAGAAGCCGGTAAAAATTATTATAAGGATAAATGTGAAGAGTGGGAAATAACCCAGGAAGTAATTGAAAAATTTATAGTTAAGGAGAACAATAATGAATACAATAAAAAGTTATCTTGACAACATGTTTTTAAGATTGCCACAGACAGACGATGTAACAAGAGCAAAAATGGAATTGCTAGCAATGATGGAGGATAAATACAATGAGTTGAAGAATAACGGAAAAACAGAAAATGAAGCAATCGGAATTGTTATATCAGAATTTGGGAACTTGGATGAGCTGGGAGATTCATTGGGAATCAAACAACTCATAGAAAATAAGACAGAAGTTTCAATTGTTACTTATGAAGAAGCAAAAAAATATATAGAAGATTCAAGAGCAATAGCACCAAAAACTGCATTTGGAGTATTACTATGCATAATATCTCCAATAATCATGCTTCTTTTAATAGGACTGCGAGAGCTGAATATTATTATAGTAAAAGAAGATTTATTAATAGCTATAGGATTGGTAGTACTTATCAGTTTAGTAGCAACAGCAGTTTCATATTTTATAAGGTTTTCAAGTAAGTTGGAAAAATATGATTACTTGAAGATAAATCCTTTTGAACTGGACTATGAAACTGAGAAAATGGTCAAAAGTGTGCAAAATGAAGATGAGCCGCCTTACAAATCAGCAATAGCTGTTTCTGTAGTAGGCTACATTTTAAGTGCACTGCCGGTAATTATTACTCCACTAGTATCAGAGGTTGAAGGTTTTGGTGTATTGTCAGTTACAGTGACACTATTAATTGTTGCATTATCCACATACAACATAATTATTAAAAGTGCTGCTAACGATGCGTGCAATGTTCTTTTGCAGCAAGGAGATTATTCAGTAAAAAACAAAACAAACAAAAAATTTCAGACTATTACAACGGTTTATTGGTGTATAACAGTTGCTGTTTTTCTGGGATACAGCTTTATTACAAATAACTGGGGTATGTCCTGGATTATATGGCCGGTTGCCGGTGTATTGTTCGGAGCTATAAAAGCAATAACAGATTCACAATCATAAATAAAGGGTATCTAAATAATTTAAACAGGAGAAAAATATGATATATGAAATAGAACAACTAAAACCTGAGTTAGCTACAACATTTACAGATTATCTAGGGAATCTTGATTTTGGTCATGCACCGCATTGGGCAACATGCTATTGCAGATATTATCACTCTAATTGTTCTATGGAGGCATGGCAGCAAAGAACAGGTGAGCAAAACCGCCAAGAAGCATTGGAGCAGATAAAATCAAGCAAAATGAAAGGTTATCTTGCATTTGATGGTGACAAATGCATAGGCTGGTGCAATGCTAATAATGTAAATGAATATTTGAGATTTGAAAATGATTTGGATACAATAATCAAGGATAAAAAGACAGGTTGTGTAATTTGCTTTGTAATTCATCCGGAGTACAGAGGCCGAGGTGTTGCAAGACAATTGCTTAAGCAGGCAATTGCAGATTTCAAATCACAAGGATATGAAGCTGTAATTGCTCTGCCTATAGAGAATAAAAACGAACCAGAAAAGCTATACAGAGGTACGCTTAATATGTATAAAGAAAATGGCTTTAAAGAAGTAGAAAAAGATGGTAATATGAGTATTATGTGGTTAGACTTATAGTCTTGGAAAAAAGATAGAGAAGGGGAGCGGTACGGTGAAATTATTAATTCATGATTTAAGTAAGGAAGAATTTAATAATCTATTTGGCGACATTAATGGGGATATAATGGTTATTGATGATAATAACACAATTCATAATTGCATAGGGTGCTTTGGTTGCTGGATAAAGAA
>JAQSYS010000236.1 GCA_029256005.1 Sedimentibacter sp. | reverse complement strand
AAAGACAGTTACAGATTACAGTTTTCACGGTGTTATCCAACATGTTGATGAAAACATTTTAAATGAAGTAGAAGAATTAGTTAATGAAGGAATTCAAAGCTTTAAAATCTACATGACGTATGACAACATGCTTAATGATGAAGACATACTGAGAGTACTTGTTAAAGCAAAGGAATTGGGTGTAGTAATTGCTGTCCATGCTGAAAATAATGGTGCAATACAATATTTAAGGTCCTATTACGGAAATCTTGGAAAAACAGAACCCATTTATCATGCAGTGTCAAGACCTGATTCTACAGAAGCAGAAGCAATAAACAGAATGATTTACTTAAGTGAGATTGCGGGTTATCCTCATTTGTATTTTGTTCATGTATCTTCAGAAAAGGGTCTGAATGAAATAATAGCAGCAAGAAATAGAGGAGTTAAAAATATTTATTGTGAAACATGTACGCAGTATTTAACGCTTACGGATGATTGTTATAATAAAGCAAATTATGAAGGTTTAAAATATATAATGGCTCCTCCTTTAAGAAAAAAGGATGATGTAGAGGCATTGTGGAGGGGTATTAAAAACGACATTGTTGATGTTATTGCAACAGATCATTGCCCATTTTATTTTGAACAGAAATTAAATGGTAAGGATGATTACAGAGTTGCTCCAGGAGGAGCCCCTGGCGTCGAGGAAAGAATTAAAATTATTTTAACTGAAGGATTAAAAAGGGGCCTAAACATAAATAAAATAGTTGAAAAGCTATGTTGTAACCCTGCTAAAATATTCGGATTATATCCAAAAAAAGGAGCACTAAACATTGGTTCAGATGGAGATGTTATAATTGTAAAAAATCAAAAGAATACTATTTTGCAAAAAAACATGCACAGTGCAGTTGATTATTCGGCATATGAAGGATATGAATCAGAATATATTGTAGAAACTGTTATTCAAAGGGGCAACATCATAGTAAAAAACGGTAAATTATTTGCAGAAAAAGGCGATGGTGAATTTATAAAAAGAATAAGAAAGGATGATTAACATGTATTCTTTAAATATAAACAATAATATTCATGAAATAGAGCAAGATAAAAGTCTTATGGATTATTTAAGAGACGAGTTACATTTAATTTCGGTCAAAAACGGATGTGATGAAGGGGCCTGCGGAGCTTGCTCAATACTTGTAGATGGTAAGGTTGTTAAATCCTGTGTTATGAAGGTATCTAAATTTGTTGGAAAAAAAATTATAACAGTAGAGGGTTTGACAGAAAGAGAAAAAAATGTTTATAGTTATGCATTTGCAAAAGCCGGTGCGGTACAGTGCGGATTTTGTATACCAGGGATGGTTATTTGCGCAAAATCATTAATAGACTCGAACAACGAACCATCAAATGATGAAGTAAAAAAAGCAATCAGAGGAAATATATGCAGATGTACTGGCTATGCTAAGATTGAAGAAGCTATAATGTTAGCAGCAAAAATGCTTAAAAACAATGAAATAGTTCCTGAAGAGGAATCTCAAATAAAGATAGGTGAAAATATTCTAAGAGTAGATGCTAAGGATAAAACTCTAGGAAAAGCAAAATATGCAGATGATTATATTTTTGATGGAATGCTTTATGGAAAAAATGTATTCAGCAAATATGCACGTGCTTTAGTTAAGTCTATTGATATCGCTGAGGCAAAAATGATGCCTGGAGTTGTTGCCATATTTACTGCTAAGGATATTCCCGGCAAAAGATACATAGGTCACCTTGCTCAGGATTGGCCTGGCATGATTGATGTAGGAGAACAAACAAAATGCATTGGTGATACAGTGGCAATGGTTGTTGCAGAAACAAAAGAGCAAGCTGAAGCTGCAGTTGAAGCAGTAAAAGTCATGTATGATAAATTAGAACCAATTACTTCTCCGGAACAGGCAGCTGTCCCTGGTGCTCATCAAATTCATGAGGAAGGCTTCATAATGTTTGGCAAACATATTGTTCCGGAAAACAATCTTTTTTCACACCAAGAAGTTAAAAGGGGAGATGCTGAAAAAGCATTACAGGAATCTAAATATGTTGTAGAAGGAATCTTTGAAGTACCTCCTACGGAACATGCTTTCTTAGAACCTGAAACAGCTGTTGCTATGCCTGATGGAGATGGTGTACTTATAATTACAGGTGGTCAAGGCATCTATGATGAATATCACGAGTTGAGTGCATATCTTGGCTTGCCACAGGAAAAAGTGAGAATACAAAGTGCTGTTGTTGGAGGCGGATTTGGTGGCAAGGAAGATATGAGCGTACAACATCAAGCTGCTCTTTGCGCATATCTTTTAAAACGTCCTGTAAAAGTGTATTTTAGCAGACAAGAAAGCATTAACTACCATCCTAAGCGTCATGCTATGAAAATCTATGCAAAAATTGGCTGTGATGAAAATGGTTTGTTACAAGGGATGAAAGCAAGACTCACTTCTGATACAGGCGCATATGGTTCTCTTGGGGGACCGGTTCTTCAAAGAGCATGCACACATGCTGGCGGCCCATATAATTATCAGAATGTTGATATTGAAGGTAATGCATATTACACAAACAATCCCCCGGCAGGAGCCTTTAGAGGATTTGGAGTTACACAGTCAGCATTCGCTATTGAATGCTTAATTAACCAGCTTGCTGAAAAAGTTGGCATATCAGGCTGGGAAATGAGATATAAAAATGCCATTAGACCAGGTCAATCACTGCCAAATGGGCAGATTGCTGACGAAGGAACAGGTATGGTAGAAACCCTGGATGCTGTTAAAGACGCTTTTGAAAAGTACGATAAGGATACAAATTACTATGTAGGAATAGCATCAGCAATGAAGAATGCAGGCCTTGGAGTTGCTGTGCCTGATCCGGGACGTTGCAATTTGCAAGTGAAAAACGGAAGAGTCCATGCATATTCATCTGCAGGTGCAATAGGTCAGGGAGTGCAGACAGTTATTTTCCAGGTTGTATGCGAAACAACAGGATTGTCAAGAGATAAGGTAATAATTGAACATCCTGATACGAAATATTCACCAAATGCAGGAACCACAACAGCCTCAAGACAGACTGTTTTCACCGGAGAAGCTGCTCGTGTGGCTTCATTAGAATTAAAATCTGATTTAGATAGCGGCAATACGTTGGAAGAATTGGAAGGCAAATTATATAAGGGAGAATTTGATTTTAAAACTGATCCATTAGGTTCAGAAAAACCAAACCCTGTAAGTCATATTGCATATGGCTATGCTACACAGCTTGTTGTTATAGACAGTGATGGTAAGCTTGTAAAGGTTGTAGCCGCTCATGATGTAGGAAGAGCGATTAACCCTATTGCAGCAAGAGGTCAAATTGAAGGTGGAGCAGCAATGGCATTAGGCTATGGCTTAACAGAAGATTTTCCTCTTAAGGAGGGTGTTCCACAAGTAAAATTCGGAACATTAGGACTTTTTAAATCAACTCAAATGCCACCTATTGAAGTGCATTTAATAGAAAAGAATAATCCGAACAGTGTTGCATATGGAGCAAAGGGACTTGGCGAAATTGTTGTTATACCAGGTGCACCTGCTTGTCAAAATGCATATTACAAAAAGGACAGAAAATTTAGATATCAGTTACCTTTGGAAAATACAGCATATAAAAAATAATATAATTAACATAAATGTCATCCTAAAGAGATGACATTTATGTTAATAAGTGGTAAAATTGTTTAGGTGATAAAATGAAAACTTTAGAAGAAATTTTCAACATCAATACGGGGGATGTTGTATCAATTGTTGGCAGTGGAGGCAAGACATCATTATTGTTTAAGCTTGCTGAAGAATTAAAAAATAAATACAAAGTGTTAGTAAGTACAAGCGCGAAAATATTTTT
>JAQSYS010000235.1 GCA_029256005.1 Sedimentibacter sp. | reverse complement strand
ATTTTTTCTGATTATGCTTGACCATTTTGTTATATTGGCAAAGGTATTGTCGATGAATTAAAAAAAGAATTTGAAATAGAAGATGAATGGATACCATATGAACTACATCCTGAGGTACCGGTAGAAGGTGGAAAGGTTTCAGATCTTTTCCCAGGTATGTCAGTTGAAAATATGTTTAATAATTTAAGTAAGATGGGCAAAATTTTTGATATCACATTCAGTGGAACTGATTTAATATCAAACACTCATTCAGCTCTTCTTGCAAGTGAATATGCAAAAGAAAAAGGTAAATTTCATGAATTTCATGATAAACTGTTTTTTGTATATTTTAACGAAGGAAGAAATATTGGGGATGTTGAATTGTTGAAATCAATAGCAGAAAGCATTGGTTTGAATGAGGAAGAAATGGTAAAAAGGATTGAAGATGGTTCATATGAAAGTAACTTAGCTCAAGCAAAGAACTTAGCATTACAATATGAAGTGAATAGCACTCCGACATTTATTATTAATGATAAATATGCTATAGTTGGAGCACAATCAATTGAATCATTTAAAAAAATATTAAGCAAATAAATCCTTGGGCTCAAGCTCAAGGATTTATTTTATAGAAAAGAAGAGAATTTTTATTACATGAGTTGACATAAATTGACAGTAATAGTATAATTGCATAGAGACCACGGTCTGTTAAATTTCTAAATAAGAAGGTATAGAATGAATAAAAGAACACAACAAGCAAATCAAACAAAAAAAAGAATTATTGACTCTGCAAGGGAGTTGTTTGTTGAAAGGGGATATTATGGTGTAACAGTTGAGGATATTATAAAAAAAGCAAATTCTTCTAAGGGTGGTTTTTATACACATTTCAAAACTAAAGAAGAATTGATTATAAATATGCTTCCTATGGTGGATGAAGCTTATACAAGCTTTTCACAATCAAACAAAGAATATGAAAGCGTCAATGATAAAATATCTTCATTTATAAATTATGTCTTTGTGATGATGGAAAAGGATATAGGATTGGAATTTATTTCTGCTATTTATTCTTCACAGATTAAAGATTTAACTACACAGAGATTCTTAATAGAATCAGACAGAGTGTATTATCATGTTTTTAATGGTTTAATTGAAGAAGGACAGGGGAAAGGCGAAATTACTAAAGATTTATCAGCAGAAGATATTATATCTATTATAACAACATGCATCAGAGGAGTTATATATGATTGGTGCTTAAAAAAAGGTTCCTTTAATCTAGTTTCATATGGTAATAATTTGATTCGCATGATGCTGAATCAAATAAAACTTTAAAAGTTGTTAATGGTATTAAGAAGTTGAATTTAAATATAGAGGGAAAAATGATCATAAAAAATTTTCTTATAGCAACTATTTGTTTAATGGTAAGTAGCAATATTCAAACTTCACCTATTACTGTTGAAAAAAGTATTGATCATACAGAAGACACTATTGTTGCAGTTATAGATAGCAAAATAAATACTGAGCATGAAAATATTACAAACGATTGCCTTGACGGTAAAAGCTTTATAATTGATGAAAGTAATACAGAAGGGCATGGTACAGCAGTTGCCGGAGCCGTTATTAAGTACTCTACCATAGCTGCTAAGACACTAGGCAAAGAAAACAAAGTTTCAATTTTGCCAATAGAAATAAATGTTACTGATATCCAACGGGACTATGGAGACTTATTGAGTCAATCAATTCAATATGCGGTAGATGAAGGTGCTGATGTAATTAACATGAGTTTTTCATCTGCAGTTGCGAACATTAATGTTTATGAAAAGATACGTTATGGCATAGAAAATGGCGTAGTATTTGTTTCAGCTGCCGGCAACAGCGGTCTAGATTCTTATTCTTTTCCTGCCGCTTATGAGGGGGTAATATCTGTTGGTTCGTGCACCTCAATAAACGATGGATATGCAAGGAGCAGTTTCTCAAACTGTAATGATGATGTAGATTTGTTAATTGATGGTGAAAAAATGATACTTCCTGATAATAGGGGGTATTCTGAGAAAACAGGCACATCATATTCTTCAGGAGCGATTAGTGGAATAATAGGTGAGCTTATTAGCATTTATCCTGAAATAAATCCTGAACACATAGTATATGCATTATTTGATACAGCAATATCAGTTGAAGGTAAGGGTACAGGATATGGTGTTGTTGATATTATCAAAGCGAATAATTACTTAAAAGAACTATATGAAACAGGAATATCTCCAATAACTAAAAAAGACTTTAATGGGAAAGAATCAGACAAGCTGTTATTGCCGGTATTAAATAAAGTATCTGCAGGAAGAAGCCATATTGCTTATGTTGAAAACGAAAATATTAAAGTTTATGACAAAACAAATCTAAACAGTACAAGCCTAAATAGTTGGAAGAATGTAATTAAAGCTTATGCTGGCAGAGATAATACAGCAGCCATTAATTCCAACAATGTACCAATGGCAACAGGGTACAATGTATTTAATAAAAATATATTGAGAGGATGGATAGACATCAACGAGTTGTCTCTAGCATCAAATTTTACAGCAGGGCTTACATATGGTGGAAATGTGTATGTTACGGATTATTTGAAAACAATAGAAGGTAATGACTTAACAGATGTTATACAAATTTCTACTGGGGCACATCATGTTGCTGCTGTAACCAAGACAGGTAAATTATTGACCAAGGGGTACAATTTGTATAATCAAATGGATACTGATGAGTGGAAAAATATAATTTATTCATCCTCCAATACTAGAAATACTGCCGCAATTGATGTAAATGGCAATGCATATGCAACAGGTGATAATTTATACGGTCAGTGCAATGTTAGCAAGTGGAAGGATATCGTTTCCATAGTGGTGGGAGATGGTTTTATAATAGGGCTTAAAAAAGACGGTACAGTTACAGCGACTGGGAGAAACATTTATGACGTGTGCAAAACAGATGATTTAAAAAACATAAAGTTTATTGATGCTTCAGAAACATATTTTATAGCAATTGATAACCAAAACAACATCTTTATAAAAGGAAGGATGAAGCAATAAATTAAAAAATAATTTTTAAGGAGAGGTGATGAAAATGGTAAAAGGCATTAATAGGATGAATCAAACAATTTCGGTATTTCTTGTTTTTATTATAATCTTTACAATGCTGCCGGTAAACCTTGCATATGGAGCTACTGCCCCAAATGTTAAGAGCATGAAAAAAACTAAATTGATTAATTTTGTCACTGGTATTGCTATTGCAGGGTATAATTACAGTTATTATACACAGCATCCAAATGATAGCGGACCAGTATACAGAGATCCTACTAATCAATATGGCGATGGAAGTTGGAGAAAAGATACAATTGATGGCAATGGTGTTACCTGGCCTGGTGAATCAGACAACGCAGCAATGGGGTTTGCGGTTGGCTTTGATGAGCAAAATATGCTTGGAGCAGCATTGAAAGGTCAGCTTTCTGCGTCTAACAGCATATATTATGACAACTACAAAGGCGATGATGATTATGGACGTCCGTTTATAACATTTTATAACAAAGATGGTAATTCTTTAGGAACTCATTCAGGTGACAATAAAAGTGTCTCTAATTGGGTTGACAATAAGATGAGTAAAACGGTGCCTAAAAGCGCTGCATATGTCATATATGGTGCATATGGAAAAAGGTCCGGAGGTTTTTTAAACAAGGATTTGGACTTTAATTTGAATAGAATAACTGGAGCTATCAGCGATTCCACTAATCCATATGTTGTAAGTGTATATAACGAATATCCTGAGCATATGACAGAGGATACTGAAATAATAAGGCAAAATACTCAAGCCCAGGAACCTAATATATACATAACAGTCAGCGAGGATTGTACATTTCC
>JAQSYS010000234.1 GCA_029256005.1 Sedimentibacter sp. | reverse complement strand
CAGCTTATTTAAGCTGTTTTTCTTTTTTTAACAAATTATATATCTATTTGTATATGTAACAAATTTATACTTCTCCCATATTATAAAATTAAGGAAATACAATAAGGAGGAACCTTAAATGATTAATAATAGAAGAATAAGGGATAATTATATGCCAGTTCAAGGTGCCTGCATACCTCAGGAACTTGTAATAGATAATGTTAGATTGGCTGCAGGATATGTTCCTTATCAGTTTATGTGTGAACTATTTAACCCGCTTGAAGCATTAGCAAAAGGTACAGCCTTTCCAGAGCTTTATAGCCCTTATGATAAAAAAGACAAAAGAGCCAGAGCTTACCGAATGTCAGAGAATTGTTAGAAGGAGGCCGTGAAATGATTAATATCAATAATATGATGGAATTAAAAAGAGAACTCAGTGCAGTTCATATGATGCTTGAGGAGTTGCAATTATATTTGAACACTCATCCTTCAGACAGAGATGCAATTGCAAAGAGAAATTTATTTGCAAAGCAATATAAAGGTCTCAAAGACGAATTCAATAAAAGCTATGGAATGATAAGTCAAGATGATTCGTTTAGCCCATATCCATGGCAATGGGTTGATGAACCGTGGCCTTGGGAATATGAAGCTAATTTTAAGCTATAGGAAAGGAGAATATATAATATGTGGTCTTATGACAAAATACTTGAATTCCCGGTTAAAATAAAAAATCCGAATCCGGCATTGGCCAAAATAATAATTTCTCAATACGGAGGACCTGATGGAGAGTTAGCAGCTTCTATAAGATATCTTAGCCAAAGATTTACAATGATAACTCCAGAAGCAATTGCAACTTTAAATGATATAGGAACTGAGGAATTGGCTCATCTAGAAATAGTAGGAGCAATGGTTCACCAATTAATGAAAAATGCATCTATTGAAGAAATCGAGAGAGCCGGAGTTGGTCCTTATTACACAGATCATGGAAAAGGAGTTTATCCACAGGCTGCAGCAGGTGTTCCTTTTACAGCAGCATTCATACAGGTAAAAGGCGACCCGATAGTAGACCTTACTGAAGACTTGGCAGCTGAGCAAAAAGCTAGAGGAACATACGAATGGCTGATAAATCAAACTGATGATCCTGATGTACTAGAACCATTAAAATTTCTGAGAGAAAGAGAAGTAGTTCATTATCAAAGGTTTGGAGAAGCTTTAAGAAAGGTTCAGGATTACCTGCAAGAACCTCGCTTGTTCATAATGCCTAAACCAGATTTCATGAACAGAAATGACTAATTTATAAAATATTAAAAAAAACTGCGTTATATAACGCAGTTTTTTTCGTTTTTTTATTTAAAATCGCTTGTAAACATTTGTGTCCAAAAAGGTGTTCCCGATGAATCTACATAATATCCGACTCCAAGAAAAGTAAAGTTTGGAGAAAGGATATTTTCTCTGTGTGAAGGCGAATTCATCCATTGTGATACTACAGTTTCAGGAGTATCCTGTCCGGATGCAATATTTTCACCCCATGCAGTCCAAGTTATACCGAAGTTTAAAAGCATATCACTTGCCATTCCATAAGTTGGTGATTGATGCGCAAAATAATTGTTAACCGCCATGTCTTGAGATTTAGTTCTGGCTACATCAGAAATGTTGCTATCATAATATAGTTCTTGTAACCCATATTTTTGACGTTCAACATTCACTAACTGTACGACCATTTGCTCATAAGACGGATTGATCGGCGGTGTTGTACCTGCAACAGCATAGACAGTTAAATTCGATAATGCCAAAAGTGCTGTTATAACTAACAAAGCAATTTTATTTTTTTTCGTACAAAACACCTCTTTTAGATTATTTGAAACAAAAAATATATTTTTTTATTTCTTTCTTATTATTTCTTTTTAAAGAAATAATATAATCATCAATAGTTTGTAAATATGTAAATTAAAACTTTAAAAAATTATTAAATATTAAATTTAATAATTTTTGGAATTTAAAAATTAAAAATATTTTGCATATCGTAAAAATATATAGTATACTAATGTTAATAAAATAATCACAAGCGGGAGCTTATATATAGGCTGAGAGGGAACTAAAAGTTCCGACCGTACCTGATTTGGATAATGCCAACGTAGGGAACTGTTTATGGAAGTAGATGGGACATACCACGTTGTTGGTATATCCCATTTTTAATTGAAAGGAAAAAAATATGGAAACTACTTACAAAACATCAACATTAAGCAATGGATTATTGTGGTTTGGCGCGGCAATTTCTATTGCGGAAATCTTTACAGGAACTCTATTTGTACCGCTTGGATTTGCAAAAGGATTTTTAGCAATAATTTTAGGACATCTCATAGGCTGCATACTTTTGTATTATGCAGGAGTTATAGGTGCTGAAAGCCATAAATCTTCAATGGAATCTGTTGGCTTTTCTTTTGGCAGTAAAGGTAAAACATTTTTTGCTGTATTAAATGTATTGCAGCTTGTTGGATGGACGGCTGTAATGATTATTCAAGGTGCAAGAGCAATAGGTATTTTATTAAATACAAACATTGGCATACAGTCAGATTTATTATGGTGTGTCATTATTGGAATTTCAATTCTGATTTGGGTTGCTATAGGAACAAAAACCTTAGAGAAAGTTAATGTAATTGCAATTGGGGGCTTATTTCTATTAACACTTTTATTATGTTATACTGTATTTCAGAGAACAGTTTTGTCAACAGTGAGCAGCGATATGAGTTTCGGAGCAGCGATAGAACTGTCAATAGCTATGCCTTTATCATGGCTGCCTTTGATTTCTGATTATACAAAGGATGCAGAAAACTCAAAAGTAGCTACAAAAGTCAGTGTGCTTACATATTTTGCAGGTAGTGTTTTTATGTATGCTATAGGTTTAGGTGCAGCCTTATTCACCGGCGAAAGTGATATTGCTTCTGTTATGCTCAATGCTGGCTTTGGTGTATTCGGAGTATTTATAATATTGCTATCAACTGTAACAACGACATTTTTAGATGTTTATTCAGCAGGCGTTAGCTTAAAAACAATTGATGATAGACTTTCAGAAAATAAAATGGCAATGCTGGTGTGCATAATTGGAACAATGCTAGCAATTCTTACTCCAGTTGAGCAATATGAAAATTTTCTTTACTTGATTGGTTCAGTATTTGCTCCTATGATATCTATTTTGATCGCTGATTACTTTATTTTAAAAAAGAAAGAAATTAGTAAGACTGTGGATGTAAAAAACTTTATTATTTGGGCAATAGGATTTGGAATTTACAGAATATTTTTAAATGTCGATACAGTTATAGGAAGCACTTTTCCGGTTATGATCGTAACTTTTGCAATTTGTATTGCAGCTAATAAGATTAAACGCAATTTTATCAGATAAGAGCAAGGAGAAATAATGATTAAAAATCAAAAAAATTATGGATTATATAATTGAAAGGAAGATATATATGTTTGAAAAAATATTTGTTAACATAACTGAAAAAAAACCTCTGGTGCAATGTATCACTAACTTTGTTACGGTTAATGACTGTGCTAACATTATTTTAGCTTGCGGCGGTTCGCCAACCATGGCTCATCATAAGGAGGAGGTAGAAGAAATAGCTGCATGTTGTCAAAGCCTGGTGCTAAATATGGGTACCGTGACTGATACTGAAGCAATGATACTTGCCGGTAAAAAATGCAATGAGTTAAATATTCCTGTAGTAATTGACCCTGTCGGAATGGGAGCTTCCCAATTAAGAAACAAAACCTTTGATGAATTGTCAAAAAATATTCATTTCTCAGTTATAAGAGGAAATGTTTCGGAAATTAAAAGAATTGCAACAGGCAAGGGTTCTACATCTGGTGTAGATGCAAGTGAAATGGACAAGATAACAGAGAATAATGTT
>JAQSYS010000233.1 GCA_029256005.1 Sedimentibacter sp. | reverse complement strand
GAACTTTATTGGAAGGCAATTAAGTTAGTTGAAAATGATGAAATTGTATTGAATGAAATGTCTGAATTGATAAAATCAGATGTATCCGAAGTAGTTAAAGAAGCGGAAAAATATGCTGATGGAGATACTGAAGCTAAAATTGCTGATTTAAGATATAAATTCATTTCAAAAATAGTGAAGGGCGCTGTTGTTAAGTCAAACAAGGCTCATGCTGAAACATCATCAGATAAATTGGATAAAGTACTTACAAATCGTTTCTTAGCAATTCCTATATTTGCAGTTGTAATGTACATAATGTTTGCTGCTACTTTTAGCGAAAACTTTTTATTCATTGAAGGTCTTCAAAGCCCCGGAATATGGCTTGCAGGCGCTGCAGAAACCCTTTGGGGCTTTGTAGCTAATGCAGTTGATGTATTGGTTTCAGGTGCATCTCCATGGGTTTATTCGTTAGTAATGGATGGAATAATAGAGGGAATAGGCGCAATTATAGGATTTATACCTTTGGTGTTGGTGTTATACATTCTTATTTCATTTTTGGAAGACTGCGGATATATGGCGCGTATAGCTTTTGTTATGGACAGAATATTCCGTAAATTCGGATTGTCAGGACGTTCTTTCATACCTTTGCTAATGGGATTCGGATGCAGTGTTCCGGCTGTTATGGCTACAAGAACACTTGATACAGAAAAAGACCGAAGAATCACAACAATATTAGCTGGTTTTATGCCATGTGGTGCAAAACTCCCGATATTTGCAATGTTTGTTTCAACATTCTTTATAAATGGCAATAAAACTCTCATTACTTATTCACTATATATTTTAAGTATTACAGTTGCTATTATAGTTTCTCTTATTTTAAATAAACTGGTATATAAATCATCCGCTTCAAACTTTATAATGGAACTTCCAAGATACAGAATACCTACATTAAAAAGCATCGGTATTCATGGTTGGGAAAAAGTAAAGGGATTTGCAATTAAAGCCGGTACAATAATATTTGTTTCGACCATAATATTATGGGCATTAAGTAACTTCAATGTTAATTCATTTAATGGAGTTAATGCTACAAATAATGAAGATGAAAGTATTATGGCAGAAGTGGACAACAGCTTCTTAGCATCAATAGGTAATGTTATAGCACCTGTATTTAAACCTCTTGGTTTTGGTGAATGGAGACCTGCTGTTGGGGTTGTAACAGGCTGGATTGCAAAAGAAATGGTGGTTGTTACATTCGCTCAGTTGTATGATGATATCACTCCGGAATATTTAGAAAGCTATTTCTCTCAATTCAACAGTGAGGAGTTAGAAGAACTTGGCTTCGAAGGTGGAGTATATGATGAAGAATTATCATTTGATATATATACCGAAGGAATACTATGGGAAGGTGCTGACGAAAATGCACTGGTATCAATGAAAAATGACATTAGATCTGATGCTGCAGCTTATTCATACATGGTATTTAACCTATTGTGCATGCCTTGCTTTGCTGCAGTAGGAGCAATGAAAAGAGAACTGAAGACTTGGAAGCTTACAGGCTCTGCAATTGGTGTTCAAATGCTTACAGCATACACAGTTTCATTTATAATTTATAATTTAGCAAATTTGTTTACTTAATGGAGGTGGATTATGAGTATTGTTATAGTTGGCGGTCATGAACGAATGGAATCACAATATAAAAAAATTTGTAAGGAACATAATTGCAAAGCTAAAGTATTTACTAAGATGCCCGTAAATTTTAAAAATCAAATAGGGTGCCCGGACTTAATGATACTTTTTACTTCTACAGCATCTCACAAGATGGTAATCAGTGCTTTGGCAGAGTCTGAAAAAAACAAAATTGCAACAACCAAGTCACAAAGCAGCAGCGCAAGCGCATTAAAGGAAATTTTGGCACAATATATAACACAAGAGATATGTTGATAAAAACGTATTTAATTAATCCTTTAATATTGACCAAATGTAAAAATTATAGTAAACTAAATTTAATAATTTAATACTTATGAGGGGAAAGCTGGATGGAAAAACATTTTATTCATAAAAAAATCATTACTGTTTTATTGCTAATATGCTTTATCACAGCTTTCTTCTTTTCTGTTATATATATAGATTTGCATTCATCCCATAATTGTACCGGACACTTATGTACCACATGTGAAAATCTTAATTTCGCTTGTAAGATTATAAATCAAATGGGAATGTCAGTGAAATCTAATAATACTATATCACTTGTTTGCATTGTATTTCTTTTATACAGTGTACCTTTCTTATTTTCCATAAAAAAACATATTACATTAATTAATTTGAAAGTCAGACTTGACAATTAAACCTCTAATTTATTTTTTTATTATTATTTTAAAAAACTAAATGAAATTTTGGAGGTTTACAATGAAAAGAATAATAACAGTTATTTTGGTTGTGCTTTTAGCATCAGCCTTATTTGGATGTACTCAAAATCAAAATACATCAGATGTTTTAGAAAAAGAAAATTCAATTGAAAAAATAAAAATTGTTACCACACTATTCCCGCAATATGATTTTACACGTCAGATAGCCGGGGATAAGGCTGAGATTACTCTTTTGCTTCCGCCAGGAGCAGAAAGTCATTCATATGAACCTACACCGTCTGACATTATCACCATAAATAAAGCAGATGTATTTATTTACACTGGAAAGTATATGGAACCCTGGGCTGATAAAATTATCCAAAGTATTGACAGTGATACTGTAAATATTTTGGATGTGTCAAGCGGCATACCTCTTGATAAGGATGAACATGAGCAAGGACATGATGAAGATGATGAACATGAAAATGAAGAACACGAAGAAGAACATGAGAATGAGGAACATGGAGAAGAAGGACACAATCATGAGTATGACCCTCATATATGGACCAGTCCTGTAATAGCAAAAAAAATGGTAGATAATATTGCTGCTTCGCTTTGTTATGCAGATTCCGAAAATTCGTCCTATTACATATTAAATGCAGAGAATTACAAGAAAGAGCTGGATTTATTGGATGCTGAATTCAACGAAATAGTCAATAATAGTGCTCAAAATAAAATTTATTTCGGTGGAAGGTTTGCTCTTCATTATTTCGCAGAAGAATACGGTTTGGCATACAAATCTGCTTATGACAACTGTTCATCTGAAACAGAGCCAAGTGTCCATGATATTGCTGAAATTATTGATGAAATCAATGAATATCAAATACCGGCAATTTATTACGAAGAACTGACTGATCCAAAAATTTCAAGAAGTATTAGTGAAGATACAGGTGTTGAAATGCTGCTTTTTCATTCATGTCATAATATATCAAAAATTGATTTTGATGATGGTGTGACTTACCTAGATTTAATGAAGCAAAATGCAGAAAATTTGAAGAAAGGGCTTAATTAATATGACACCTTTATTGAATTGTAACAATTTAAGTTTTTATTATGATAATCATGAAGCAGTGAAAAATGTAAGTTTTTCAGTGTTTGAAGGTGACTATCTATGCATCGTTGGAGAAAACGGCTCAGGAAAAAGTACATTGCTGAAGGGTCTTTTGGGGCTCAAGAATCCATCCTCTGGTTCAATTTTATATAATGGAATCAAGCAAACACAAGTAGGATATCTGCCTCAGCAAAATTCGGATAAGCATGATTTTCCTGCTTCTGTTTTTGAAGTTGTGTTATCTGGGTGTCTAAATTCAAAGGGGCTTAACCCTTTTTTCAACAAAAAAGACAAACAAAAAGCCACTGAAAATATTGAAAAACTTGGAATAGAAAACCTGTCCAAACAATCATACCGAGATTTGTCAGGTGGTCAACAACAGAGAGTTCTGCTCGCCAGAGCTCTTTGTGCAACAGAAAAACTTTTATTGCTTGATGAGCCAGTTTCAGGACTTGACCCTGTAGTTACT
>JAQSYS010000232.1 GCA_029256005.1 Sedimentibacter sp. | reverse complement strand
TCCTTTAAGGCTAATAGTGCAATGAATACTTACTCTATACCCCATGGGTTATTTTATATATGTTAACAAAATGCTATGGAGAAATTATGAAGAATAATAACATTAAGGCTTTCACAGAAAAAGTTATTGTACAGTTTTATGTAAAGGGCCTGACTTTGTACAAATCAGGCCTTTATATAAGATTAAATTATTGGTTTCTTCTTAGTCAGCAAATACTTGTGTCCAATATGGTGTTCCGCCGGAATTTGTCACATAACCGACACCTATTCTTGAGAAGTTTGGTGACATAATGTTTGCTCTGTGTCCTTCAGAATTCATCCATGCAGTTACAACTGATTCAGGAGTTCTTTGCCCTGAAGCTAAATTTTCACCCCATGCTGACCATCTGATTCCAAACTTTGTCAACATATCCCCTGCACTTCCATAAGTTGGTGACTGATGTGCAAAGTAGTTATTGTCTGCCATATCCTTAGATTTAGCTCTTGCAACATTTGAAATTTCAGAATTTAATGTAAGAGGCTGAAGTCCTGCTTTTTGTCTTTCAACATTTACCAATTGTACTACTTTTTGTTCGTAGCTTAAATTTGCTGAAACCTTAGCAGTATTAGGCGAAACTGCTGCTTCTTTAACTGGTGAATTTTGCTGCTCAGCAGGCCTTACAGCAGTTGGCTGTGTTTGTTGTTTAACGACTGCTTGCTGTGGCTCAGCCGGTTTTTGAATTTCTGTTTTATTAACAGCTGGTTTTTCAACTTCAGTAAATACTTGTTGTGTTTCTGCAGTATTTAATAATATGTTCCAGTCCACAGAATTTAAATCAACTGTTTGACCATTTACTTTCACACTTTTTACTTTTAGATTTCCGTTTACTATTTCACTGATATAATAATTTAAATTATTGTCGTTAGTATACTTGCTTACTGCTGTAGTACCTTCAGCAGCAAATGCTGATGTAGATGATAATGCTAATATTGCTGATAATGTTAAAGCTATTATTTTATTTTTCATTTTTTACTCCTTTTCTTAATTCAGATTCTTTAAACTTTTTAAGAAATCTGAAAAAGTACGCTCGGCTAATTCCGATTACATAACAGATAATAACAAAAGCTTATGGAGATGTTGTGGAGAAGATTAAAAGTTATATAATTAATACTTATTGTCAAAATAATACCCCTTACTGCTGAATTATATTTTTATCAGTATAAGGGGTATTTGTCTAGAATTCAATTATTACGACAGTTCCTTTTCCAGCTTCGCTGTCTATTTTTATGGTTCCTTCATGTGCATCTACCAATGCTTTTGTGATTGTAAGCCCTATGCCTGTTCCACCGGTTTGGCGATTTCTTGATAAATCGCTTCTGTAAAACCGTTCAAAAATATATTTTAAATCTTCCTTTGGTATTCCAATACCTGTATCTCTTACTGTTATTCTGATTTTTTCCTTTAGTTTTTCAAGAGAAATACTGACAGATCCATTTTCATTTGTGTACTTAATTGCATTAGAGAGAATGTTAACAAAAATACGCTTTAAATAATCCATGTCTCCCATCATATTAACATCATTTTGAATTTTTTTATTTACATTAATATTTTTTTCTAAGAACATAGGCTCATAGCTATCTAAAATATCATGCAAAATATCCGTTAGATTTACTGTGCTTAATTTTAGATTTATTTCATCGTCTTCAACTATAGACAATTCAGATAATTCATTGATTAATTTTGTTAACCTGATTATTTCACCATGAATAACAGAAAGTCTTTCATCATTAGGTTCCCACACTCCATCCATAAAAGCCTCTATATGGCTTTGAATAGCAGCCAGAGGAGTTCTTAACTCGTGTGCTATATCTGTTGTCATCCTTTTTCTTAACTGTTCCTGGTAGTTCAACCTTTCTGCAAGTTCTTTAACAGATACCGACAGTTCATTCAGTTCAAATGTATTGGTGTTAATATCATTTAGCGATTTATACTTCCCTTGCTCTATCAGTATGGCATTTTCTTTGATTGCATAAATCGGGTTTAAAAATTTCTTTGATATGCGAGTACTTGAACGCACTGCAAATATAAATGTCAATACTGAAGCTAAAGCAAATATGCTGTTTATAGTTATAATAAACTTTTCATCTTCTATGTTAGAAATGATACTTTCGGGCCGCCCCACATCAATAATTCCTATTTCTGATCTATTGTATGTGAATGGGTAACTTCTAAAAGAAAAGTTGCCTTCATCATTGCTATATTCATCTATCATTCCGTATAATGTGCCGTACGCGCTGCTGTTCCAGCTTATATTGTTGTTCTTGTCCCTTATTTGAATAATAACATCTTCACTGAATGCATAATGCATTATATTCATCAATGAATGGGAGTTCAACTCTTCATAATCACTGTATACACGTTCCACGTATTGAACTACTTTCAAATCATCTCTGCTTCTTGAATTCCTGATATAATCCGAGAAAAAATAGTTAATACCTATGTTTGAAGTAATTGTAATAAAAGCAATTGATAATATTGAAATTGTTACAAAATACTTCCGTAACTGTTCACTTATTTTTATCATGTTATTCTCCTTCGAATTTATAACCCACGCCATAGACAGTTACAATATATTTAGGCTCTTTTACGTTGTCTTCGATTTTCTGTCTTAAATTTTTAATATGAGTATCAACAGTACGATCATATCCTTCGAAATCATAACCAAAAGCCTGACTTACTAAATGACTTCTTGTGAAAACCTTGTATGGATTTTGTGCCAGGGTCAATAAAACTTTAAACTCATTTGGTGTTAAACTTACATCTTGCCCTGCCTTCTGGACGATATGTTTAGGAATATCAATAAAAAGATCCTTATCATTAAATTCCAAGGAATCAGTTAATTCTGAATTGCCTTTTGTCCTTCTTAAAATTGCTCTCACTCTTCCAAGTAATTCTCTGGGACTGAATGGCTTTGTCAAATAATCATCTGCTCCTATATATAAACCTGTTACTTTATCATCTTCATTGCTCTTTGCTGTCAGCATTAAAATAGGCACATCAGATTCCTTTCTGATAAGTTTGCATATTTCTTCTCCTGAAATATCCGGAAGCATTAAATCAAGTATAATAAAATCAGGTTCTATATCATGAAACAGTTCAATAGCTTTATTTCCCCGGGTTGCTGTAAAAACTTCATAAGATTCCCGCAACAGATAATCTTTTATAACATTTGAAAGATTGATTTCATCATCCACAACTAATATTTTCTCATTCATCTTTTTCACCATATTATTTTTTTTATCTACTACCATATTTCCAAAATTAAATTAAGAATGGTTATATTATACTCATTTATTCTAATAATAAATCATGTAGTTATTATGAATAATAGTATGATTTATATATTTTCTCTTCTCCATAACTTCTCCATAAACAAGCAGTAAAATTAATCATGGATTTTGAATTGTCAAATTAAGCATTTAATCTCCCTCCAAAACATATAATTTATAAAAAAATAAGACCGCTAAGGTCTTATTTTTATACTGAATTATAAAATTCCTTCTACCCTATTTTACTTATTTTTCATTTAAAACCATAAAACCTTTAACAAAAATAAAAAATGGACATATTATGTAATTGAAGATAGATGTCCACAAAAAAATTGCAGCATACATTCTTTCTATCTTTGATATTAAAAAAAAGGTGATTTTAATTATGGGATGTCCATTTTGTTGCTTTTTACAAAATTATATAGGACAATTTGTAGGCATAGGCTTTATATGCAACTGTTCTCTTGACACACCTCAGTACAACCACGCTTATGGTTTTGGTTATTTGAGGAGACGCTCATTTTATGGTGACAGCATTAGATTATATGATGCTCCAAGTGGCGGCGATGTAATTTTTACAGCTAATTGTGAAGATATCTTTGAAGTTTTCTTCCCA